>CAJXTP010000009.1 GCA_913061335.1 uncultured Loktanella sp. | reverse complement strand
GCAGCCACCGCACCGAAAACGCGATCCAATCCCAAACGATTGCTAGATCATACATGACAGCCCCCTTCAAAGGTCCAAGTCCCACCACCCTAGGCGACGGCCTATTATTCTGCTATTACCTCAAATAACCAAGCAGCATCAAAAAAAGCAATAGAATGTCATACCTCGATAACATCCGCACCTTTGTCCGCGTCTATGAGCTGGGCAGCATGTCTGCCGCAGGGCGTGATTTACGCATTTCACCAGCGGTCACGTCGTCGCGTATTTCGCAATTGGAAATGCATTTGAGCGTGCGGTTGTTTCAGCGCACCACCCGTAGCCTGACCCCAACAGAGCAGGGCAAGGCGTTTTACGGCGGGGCCTGCGAAATACTTGGCTCAGTCGAAAACGCCGAGGCGCAGGTGGTTAACATCACGGAAAACCCTAAGGGATCATTGTATGTGGCCGCCCCATTGGGTGTTGGTCGCCGCTTGATCGCCCCTGAAGTTCCGGGTTTTTTGGCAACCTACCCGCAGGTGAGTATTCGGCTGCGGCTGACCGACCGCAAGGTGGATCTGACGACGGAAGGTCTTGATCTTGCGTTCTTTTTGGGCACGCTCGAAGATAGTAACCTGCGAATGCGCAAGATTGCGGATGTGGCGCGCGTGCTGTGTGCATCGCCGGACTATATCAAGGCATATGGCAATCCGGCATCGGGTGACGAACTGGTATCTGACGGTCATGAATGTCTGAACTTGCGGTTTCCGGGTGCGACGGAATTTCAGTGGCGGTTGATGACCGAGGCAGGTCCGCAAAAAGTCCGTGTTGCAGGCCGTTACGAATCCGATGACGGCGATGTCTTGACCGATTGGGCCTTGTCGGGGAACGGGATCGCGCTGAAACCGATTTTTGAAGTGTCCGAGCATATTAAAGCTGGCCGCCTGATCCCAGTCGCGGTCAAAACTCCGCCCGAACCCATTCAGATGGCCTGTCTGTTCACCCACCGCAAACGGCAAGACCCCAAAACGCGCCTGTTCATGGAATACGTCATTGAGCGGATCGCAGGTGCAGTCAATGATACGTCAATATCGCTTTAGTCCTGCGGAACGTGTTGTATGGCGGTCTACAAAAGGCTCCTTCGCATTTTTTTTGAAAGCGCCAGCCATTGTTTTGGTTTACAACTAACTAACATATATAAGGAAGTGCGTGTGACCCGCTACCCTCGTGACATGACCGGATACGGCGCAAACCCACCAGCGGCCAATTGGCCCAATGGCGCCAAAATTGCTGTGCAAATTGTATTGAATTACGAAGAGGGTGGCGAAAACAACGTGTTACACGGTGACGCCGCGTCTGAGGCATTTTTGTCCGAGATCACAGGCGCGCAGCCGTGGCCCGGAATGCGGCACCATAATATGGAATCTCTTTACGAATATGGGTCGCGCGCTGGGTTTTGGCGTGTGCACCGGATGCTCGGTGATTTGCCGTTGACCGTTTACGGTGTGGCGTCTGCTTTGGCCCGTGCACCAAGCCAAGTCGCCGCTATGAAGGCATCAGGGTGGGAAATCGCCAGCCACGGCCTGAAATGGGTCGAGCACAAAGACATGCCCGAGGACCAAGAGCGCGCCCAGATCGCAGAGGCTATTCGTTTGCACACTGAAGTCGTCGGCACCCCGCCGCGCGGCTGGTACACAGGTCGTTGTTCCAACAACACGGTTCGCCTTGCCGCTGAGACAAACCAGTTCGCTTATGTTGCAGATAGCTATAGCGATGATCTGCCCTATTGGACCCGCTTTGGTAAAACTGATCAGTTGATCGTGCCCTATACGATGGACTGCAACGACATGCGGTTTGGTATTCAGGCGGGGTTCACCAACGGCGCGCAGTTCGAAAGCTATCTTAAGGACAGCTTTGATGAACTTTACGCTGAAGGAAACGCAGGTCAGCCTAAAATCCTGTCAATCGGTCTGCATTGTCGGATCATTGGCCGTCCGGGTCGTGCCGCCGCTTTGCGCCGCGCAATCGCACATTTCAAATCGCATGATGATGTCTGGTTTGCCACACGTGAACAAATTGCCGACCATTGGGCGCAGCAGCATCCGCCTGTGACGAGGCAGCAGCCATCCGACATGGATCACGACACATTTGTCGCCGAGTTTGGCGGCATCTTTGAGCATAGTCCTTGGATTGCAACGGGCGCGCACGCGCTGGAACTGGGTCCGACACATAACAACGCGGCTGGCGTTCATAATGCGTTGGCCCGTATTTTCCGCACAGCGACTGAAACACAGCGCCTTGGCGTGTTGACCGCACACCCTGATTTGGCGGGTAAGTTGGCCACCGCAAACCGTTTGACCGCAGAATCCACTGCAGAGCAAGCCTCTGTTGGGTTGGATTCTTTGACCGATAGCGAGCGTGCGCAGCTGACCGAAATGAATGATACGTATACGACTAAATATGGCTTCCCGTTCATCATTGCCGTGCGTGACAATAACAAGGCGTCGATCATTGCCGCATTCCAGCGCCGTATCGACAACGACCGCGAAACAGAATTTGCCGAAGCCTGCCGTCAAGTTGAGCGCATCGCAGAGCTGCGTCTAATTGAGAAGTTTGCCCAATGAGTCTGATCCTCGAGCCACTGACACATGCCGCATTTGCCCCGTTTGGGGATGTGTTGGATGTGACTGGCGCGCCGGACAAAATGATCAATCAAGGCATGTGCGGTCGATATCACGACCGTGCGGCCCTTGATTTCGCTGACGGGACCGCCGGCATCAGCTTGTTTAAGGCCGAGCCGCGCAATTTCCCGATCATGCTGGATATGATGGAACGGCACCCCGAGGGGAGCCAAGCGTTCATCCCAATGTCGATGGACCCGTTTGTTGTTGTTGTCGCACCTGACAACGATGGCCAGCCGGGTCAGCCACGTGCGTTCGTCACGACGGCGGGGCAGGGGGTCAACTATCACCGCAATACGTGGCACGGCGTTTTGACGCCGCTCCATGAACCAGGTATGTTTACGGTCGTGGATAGGATCGGGGAAGGTCCGAACCTCGAAGAACATTGGTTCACTACGCTCGTAACAATACACGACACTAACCACCAATCAGCCAGCGGTACGACTGGCGATAAAAATACAAACAAGGGATAACGAAATGACTGACATTAACTATAGCGATCCGAATGTGACGCCGCCAATAGCCCAAGCGATTCCGCTTGGGCTTCAGCACGTGCTGGCGATGTTCGCCTCAAACGTCACACCATCCATCATCGTCGCAGGTGCTGCTGGTCTTGCTTTTGGCGGAACAGAGCAGATTTATCTGATCCAGATGGCCATGCTGTTTGCTGGTATTGCGACATTGTTTCAGACGATCGGAATGGGTCCAATTGGTGCGCGTTTGCCAATCATGCAGGGTACAAGCTTTGCGTTTGTTGGTGTGCTTGCAGGTATTGCAGCAACAATGGGTATGGGCGTCGCGCTGACTGCTTGTATCATTGGCGGCTTGGTGCATTTTGCACTGGGTGCAGTGATCCACCGTTTACGTTTCTTGTTCCCGCCACTTGTGATCGGTCTCGTGATCCTTGCGATTGGTCTTTACCTTATTCCCGTTGCGATCAAATACGCAGCCGGTGGTGCAGCAGACTTCCAAATGGCAGCTGAAAGCTTTGGCTCGCTGAAGCATTGGTCAGTTGCGTTGACGGTGGTCATCGTATCGCTGGCGTTGAAGTTCTTTGTCAAAGGTCCACTGTCAAACGCAGCTATCCTGATCGGACTGTTGGCGGGCTATGCGCTGGCATTTGCAATGGGCATGGTAAGCTTTGCTTCCGTTGGCAAAGCGGCATGGGTCACATCGATCACACCGCTGCCATATGGTTTTGAGTTTAACCTGGGCGCTGTGATTGCCGTGACATTAGTATCGATCGTATCTGCGATTGAAACTGTTGGTGACGCATCCGCGACAGCCAAAGCAGGCGCGCAGCGCGAAGCAACTGACGCAGAAATCGCTGGTGCAACATATGCTGACGGTCTGGGAACAGCTGTTGCTGGCGTCTTTGGCGGATTGCCAAACACGTCGTTCAGCCAGAACGTTGGTATCGTCGGTATGACAGGTATCATGAGCCGTCACGTTGTGACTATCGCTGGTATCATCATGATCGTTTGCGGCCTGATCCCAAAGGTCGGCGCTGTGATCGCATCCATGCCTTTGCCGGTTCTTGGTGGCGGCGTGATCGTGATGTTCGGTATGGTTGCTGCTGCTGGTCTGAACATGTTGGTTGATGTTCCGATGACACGTCGCAACATGATCATCATTGCTGTATCGCTTGCATTCGGTCTAGGTCTGAACCTTGTGCCGTCTGCTGTTCAGTACCTGCCGGGTGTGATCAAAGTTTTGGCCACGTCTGCTGTTGCGCCAACTGCGCTGATGGCGATTATCCTTAACCTGATCCTTCCAGACGAAGAAGCAGCTTAACGTTTGATCGACGGGTTTGGCGACAGCAAAGGCTTGCTGTTCGACCAAGCCTAACAATGTGAACAACAAATGGGCGCTCCGGTTGGGGCGCCCTTTTGCGTGTGGTCTTCGCTGCCGTACAGGTCATAAACTTTGGTTTATGTACACAAATATCAACCTTTTCTCTATTAACGGACTCCAGCAAAAATGCTTGGCTTGGCAGATATGAAGCGCTTCGCGTGCTTTCATGCATTTGATCAGGAGAAACGAAATGAAGACCTTTTTACTTTCTACAACAGCCGCGCTCGCAATGGTCGCAAACGTAGGGCATGCCCAATCCGTTGCAGATCAAGTCATCCAGCAGTTGCAAGCGCAGGGCTATTTCCGGATTGAAGTTACAAACAGTCCGAACCAAGTTAAGATTGAAGCGATCGCAAACGGCGTTAAATTTGAAGCGATCTATGATACGATCACTGGCGAGCTCCTAAGGGATGAAATTGAAACCCTTGAGGGAGATGAAGATACTACACCAGGGGTAAGTGTCCGAACAAGAGCAGACGATTTCGTCGACGACGATGACGACGATGACGACGACGATGACGATGATGACGACGATGACGACGACGATGATGATGATGACGACGACGATGATGATGATGATGACGACGAGGATGACGAGGATGACGAGGATGACGAGGATGACTAATTTTCGATCTGGCCGTCCAGAGAAAATCTGAGTGTTAAACCGTTGGTACATCATCACTATCGTGCTGGTACAGCTTGTTTGTGCGACATTCTTTTTGTCGACGATCTTTTCGTCCATATTCGGATTTGCACCTGTCAGCTGGCATATCTACGAACTCATTGAAATCGGCGCGGCTGTTGGGCTTTTTCTAGGAGTCCTTTTGGGGGTCCTTTTGCTGCGCAAAATCATGGCGCGAAATACGCAGATTGAAGACCAATTGCGCCTTGCTTCGGGTGCCTTCATGGAGGTGTTGGACGAATATTTCACCACATGGGCGCTGACGCCGGCAGAACGTGACGTCGCATTATTTGCGATCAAGGGCATGTCCACATCGGAAATGGCGGACCTGCGCGACGTAAGCGAGGGCACGATCAAGGCGCAGACAAATGCAATTTACCGCAAAGCGAATGTCTCGGGCCGCACGCAGCTATTGAGCCTTTTTATTGACGAACTTATCAGCCGTGCTGATAGCGATTATCCCCAACCCGCGCGCGCAGTCTAGGTTAAACGGCCTCAGCCTGAGAAGGTTGCAAGTGTTCCGCCACCGATAAAGTGGTCCAGCAACGGTCCGCGTCGATTTCTGCCGGCTGCATCCAAGGCGCGGATTTCATTTGGTGTTAAATCACGGCGTATATAGCCGTGCTCAGCAAGACATTTGTCAACTGCGTTGGCTTCTCCGTTGGCACGAATATTACCGTGGTTTGATGCGACGATAGCAGGGCCAAGAACGAGACCACCCAAAAGGGCCCCAGCGAAATAGCTCCCTGTTAGGGCATTGGTTCCACCGTTGGGCGCAAAGTGTTCGCATGACCGCACGGCTGATCTGGCGGCGGTCAAGTTCATTCCCGGTTTGAATGGTACTGATGGACCGGGCAACCCGACGCAGCCAGTCAATACTAAGACACTTGCAAATATGCATTTTTGGCCAAGAAAGGTGTACGCACGTGGCAATGGATTGCTAAGTTGAATCATTTTTGGTCCTTAAAATTACTGTGGCAACGCGTCCGATCCTTGTTGGAAAGCCTCGATCGCTAAAATTTGAATATCTACCTTTGGTTGTTTGATGCTACCCACTTTGCGTGTCGTTACAATAATTCATAATGACCGTTGCGATGTTACGACATTCCGAAAACTCGCGCATAACTGGACCAGTAGTCGCACAAAAAAAAGCCCGCGGTATTACACAACGGGCTTTCTAAATTGTGGGTTGGGAAGTTGATTAAAAATCGACCTCAATAGCGATGCCCTTGGCGACGGCTAGATCGACGACTGCAGCTGCAACGGCCAGATCTTGAAGCCCAACGCCTGTGCCGTCAAACATCGTGATTTCATCGTCTGACGTGCGGCCTGCGTGGGTGCCGTTGATGACCGCGCCAATCTGGTGGACGTCGGACACATTGATCAAGCCCTCGGCAATTGCGTGCTGCGCCTCGCCGATAGACACCGATTGTGCGACCTCGTCGGTGAACACGGTGGCGCGCGCGAGCAGGGCAGTTTCGACCTCTTGCTTGCCCTTGGTATCGGTTCCCATGCAGGCGATGTGCGTGCCTGCAGAGATGTGATCAGACATAACAGTCGGCGCGAATGTAGACGTGATTGAGATTACAACATCGGCTTCGACCATGCCTTCCAGCGGGACTGCCTCGAAAGGAACACCTGCCTCGTTTGCGACCTTTTCGATGTTTGGCAGCATTTCTGGATGGTAGTTCCAGCCGATGACTTTTTCGAACTGGCGTTGTTCAAGTGCGGCGCGAAGTTGGAACGTTGCTTGGTGACCTGCACCAATCATGCCCATGACCTTTGCGTCTTTGCGGGCGAGATGTTTGATCGACACCGAAGACGCCGCCGCTGTGCGCAAGGCAGTCAGATAGTTGCCGCCAACCATCGCCGCAACCTTGCCGGTATCAGGATCGAACAGGAACACCGTGGATTGGTGGTTGATCAACTGGCGTTTTTCCAAATTATTCGGCCAATAGCCGCCCGCCTTAAGACCCAAAGTCAGCCCCTTGCCGTCAAACCCGCCCTTAAAACCATAGAGCGCATCTTCGTGGCCAATCGCTTCGCGGATTACCGGAAAATTGTAGGCATCGCCCGCCGCCATCGCAGCAAACACTTTTTCAACAGCGTCAAAAGACGCATCGCGGGTCAACAGATCAGCGATTTCGCGCTCGGGGACAATCAGCATATTTGGGCTCCATAAAAAATTTGGGCATACCATGGGAGGCTATCAAAAAGACGTTTTGCCAGCCTCCGCCAGGTTTGTTTAGTAGGCTTTGCCGCGTGCGGACACGGGCCAAACTGTTTCGACTTTGCCGCCTCGTACACCGACGTACCAGTCGTGCACGTTGCATGTTGGATCGCAGTGACCGGGAACCAATTTCAGTTTGTCGTTCACTTTCAACACGCCATCAGGGTCGGCAACGATGCCATGCTCGTCAGAACATTTGACGTATTCGACGTCATCGCGGCCATAGACGACTGGCAAGCCAGAATCGACGGATTGGGCTTTTAGGCCCGCGTCAACGATGGCTTTATCGGCCTTGGAATGGCTCATCACGGTGGTCAAAAGGAACAGCGCGTTTTCCCATTCGCCGTCGTCGATCCGCTTGCCGTCTTTGTCGAGGATACGGCCATAGTCAGCATCCATGAACGCATAAGATCCACACTGCAGTTCGTTGAAAACGTTTGAGTTGCTTTCAAAGTAATACGATCCTGTGCCGCCACCACCAACGATGTCACAGTCCAGATCTTGGGACTTAAGCGCCTGAACCGCGTCGCCAACTTGGGCGATTGCTGTGTTCAATTTTGCTTCGCGGTCGGTGTACAGGTCCATGTGTTGCATCGCGCCTTGGTAGGCTTGGATGCCCGCGAACTTAAGACCCGGAGCCGCATCGATCAGCTTGGCAATGCGCACGACGTCTTGGGATGTGTTCACCCCACAACGGCCAGCGCCGCAGTCGATTTCGACAAGCGCTTCGATCTGGGTGCCGGCCGCAACAGCAGCGTCTGACAAGGCTTTGACGTTTTCAGGATCGTCAACACAGACCAGAACGCGGCAACCAAATTTGGGCATGTCAGCCAAGCGCTTGATCTTGGCAGGTTCGGTGACTTGGTTAGAAACCATCACATCCTTGATTCCGCCGCGCGCAAATACTTCTGCCTCGGATACCTTCTGGCAGCACACGCCGATGGCGGCGCCCATCTCTTGCTGTAGCTTTAGCACGTCGACGGATTTGTGCATCTTGCCGTGGGCGCGGTGACGCATCCCGTTGGCTTTTGCGTAGTCGCCCATTTTCTTGACGTTGCGTTCCAGCGCATCAAGATCAAGGATCAGACAGGGCGTCTGGATTTCCGCCTCTAACATGCCCGGTTTTGCAGGGATGTCATAGCCAACGTCGAAGTCGTCGAGATTTACATGTGTGTTCATCGGTGTTTCCTCACTTAAGCCAAGGCAGAAGGTCAAGATCGACATTCCCGCCGGTAATAATGATGCCGACCCGCTTACCCGCGAACCGGTCTTTGTTTTTAAGGATGGTCGCAAGCGGCACTGCGCTGCTGGCCTCCATCACGATGCGTAAATGTTTCCAAGTAAGCTTCATCGCGTCGATGATGTCTTCCTCGGATGCGGTTAGAATATCGGTGACATGTTTGGACACAAAATGCCAAGTCAGGTCCTTAAGCGGAACCAACAGGCCATCAGCGATCGTCTTGGGCGCATCATCGGCGATGATATAGCCTGCCTTGAAGCTGCGGTAAGCATCGTCGGCTTGTTCGGGTTCGGCTGCGATGATCTGCACTTCTGGCGCGAGGTTTGACAGGGTCAGACAGGTGCCTGAAATCATGCCGCCACCGCCTATCGGTGCCATGACGATATCAAGCCCGTCTGTCTGTTCGATGAACTCTTTGGCGCAAGTGCCCTGACCCGCGATGACGCGAGGATCATTGTAGGGGTGAACAAAATTACCGCCCGTTGCCGCTTGCACCTTGGCAAATGTTTCTTCGCGTGATGTGGTCGACGGCTCGCATTCGGTGATCTGGCCGCCATACCGACGCACAGTGTCCTTTTTGGCCTGTGGCGCGGTGCTTGGCATGACGACATTACACGGAATTCCGCGCCTATTGGCGGCATAGCTAAGGCAGGATGCGTGATTGCCAGACGAATGCGTGGCCACACCCATCTTTGCTTGTTCGTCATCCAAACCGAAAACGGCATTGCTGGCACCGCGTACCTTGAAAGCACCTGGTTCCTGAAAGTTTTCACACTTAAAGAATAACTGCGCACCAGTCAGTTCATTCAGGAAGTTCGAGGTGCGCACCGGTGTGCGGTGAATATACGGTTTGATCCGCGCGTGGGCGGTCAACATATCATCATAGGTGGGGATATACATCTGCTGGTATCCTTTATGCGCTGTGCCGATAAAATTCTTGGGCGGCAGCAACGCCAGAGCCGAGTTTGATATCAAGGCCCAGATCAACCATGACCATTTCGGCGACGCTTAACCCCGACAGCATCATCGCATCTGTCAGCATGCCAAGATGGCCAATGCGGAATACTTTGCCCGCGACCTCGCCCAAGCCCACGCCAAATGCCATGCCGTATTTTTCGGCAGCAACAGTCACGATATCTGTGGCATTGAACCCGTCAGGAGTTTTGATCGCAGATACGCTGTCGGAATAGACTTCAGGGGACGCGGCGCACATTTCCAGACCCCATGCTTTTACAGCAAGCCGTACGCCAGTAGCGATGCGCGTGTGGCGGGCAAAGACGTTCTCCAAGCCCTCCGCTTCGATCATTTCCAGCGACAGTTTAAGGCCGTTCATCAGGCCAACTGGCGGGGTATAAGGGTACGCATTGTTTGCATAACCCGCTTCCATGTCGCGGATATCGAAAAATGTGCGCGGCAGGGTGGCTGTATCAACTGCGGCGCGTGCTTTGGCAGAAAAGCCAACAATGGCCAAACCAGCAGGCAGCATAAAGCCCTTTTGCGACCCAGTGACAGCAACATCAACGCCCCATTCGTCCATGCGGAAATCCATCGATCCAATCGAAGATACCCCATCAACGAACAACATCGCTGGGTGGCCAGCTGCATCAAGTGCGCGGCGCACAGCGGCGATGTCGGATTTCACACCAGTGGCTGTTTCATTGTGCGTCGCCAACACCGCCTTGATCGTGTGGCTGGTGTCAGCCTTCAAAATCGCCTCATATTCATCGGCGGGCAGGCCGTGACCCCATTGGGTTTCAACAATTTGGGTGTCTAGGCCGTGGCGCTGGCACATGTCGATCCAGCGGTGGCTGAACATGCCGTTGCGCGCGACCAGAACCTTGTCACCAGCGGACAATGTGTTGGTCAGCGTGGTTTCCCAGCCGCCTGTGCCCGTGGATGGGAAAATAAAGATATGCGCCGTTTCCGATTTCAGAACCTTGCGAACACCAGCGAGGACGGGGTGCAAGATTTTGCCAAACATCGGCGACCGATGATCAATTGTCGGCATATAGCAGGCCTGACGAATGGCCTCTGGCATGTTGGTTGGGCCAGGGATGAATACCGGATTTTGAAAGCTCATAGCGGTCTCCTTATTTGGTGTTGATTTGTTTTAGACCAAAGCGGGCCTGAACTATACTTTTTTGAAATCGTTTTTCATAAATGGGCTTTTTGTGGAAAACTATTTGTTGTCAAAGGTTTGTGTTTTTCATATCGTGAATGCAGTTTTCACGAAAAGCATGAGGCAGTTTATGGTTTCCCAAGGCAATGACCCGTCCACCCCACGTCGTGCGCGTGGGCGCCCCCGCGATTGGCATGATAAGACTCCGCAGAATACGATAAAATCGCTGGATCGTGCGATGGAAGTTTTTGAATATTTGAGCGAAGGGCAGGGCAAAGCCCTTACCACGATTTCATCCGAGATGAGCCAATCACCAGCCACGGTCTACCGGATTTTGGTGACCTTGGAAGGGCGCGGATTGGTGGAATTCGACCCCTCCGAGCAGATTTGGCATATCGGTGCGCAGGCGTTTGTGATCGGTGCGCGTTTCCTGCGACGCACCAGCCTTGTGGAACGTGCCCGTCCAATTCTTCGCAAGCTTATGGAGCAAACCGGAGAAACCGCAAACCTCGGCGTTGAAAAGGAAGGTGCGGTTCTGTTCCTGAGCCAAGTTGAAACCTTTGCAACGATCCGTGCGTTTTTCCCGCCCGGTACCTTGTCACCCATGCATTCGTCGGGGATTGGCAAGGCTCTGCTCGCTGAAATGGACGCGGGCCGTTTGGCGCGTATTTTTGTGGATCGGGAACGGACTGCGTTTACTGGGTTTACGATTACGGACACTGGGCAATTAGAGGCCGACCTGAAAGATATTCGCGCGCGTGGGTATTCCGTTGATAACGAAGAGCGAAACCTTGGGATGCGCTGCATTGCCGCCCCTGTGTTCGATGTGAATGCCGAAGCCGTCGCTGGGATATCGGTTTCTGGCCCAACCAGCAGGGTCAGCCAACAAGATGTGGATCGCCTTAGCGCATCGGTGAAGCAAGCCGCGGACGCGCTTTCGGTTGCGATTGGGGGCCACCGGACAAGGTAAGTGCTGGTTAAGCTTTGGATGCTGCCTGTGATCCTTCAAAATACGCAGGTCAACGGCTCCGGCCTTACACAAAAGATCAAGTTAAAATCCCAAAGAATTTAAAAGCGGTCGGGATCGCATTTTACGCGTGAGATGGGTAGACTGCGCCATGCTGTCTGATTTTCCTGATCATTTCCCCCCGCGCCGCAACCGCGTGCATGAAGCTTGTGGTCCCAACGCATTCGGTTTTGCCTTTGCGCTTGCTGGGCATTTGCGTGGGTCTGTTTTGTGGGCAAGAGAGGCTTGGCATGCGGATCAGATTAACCCTGCGGGGTTTAGCCCGTACTTTGATCCGCACAGTCTTTTGATTGCAAAAGGTAATGATCAGACTGAGGTTTTGGCCACTGCCGAAGAGGCGCTGCGGTCTGGCGCTGTAGCGCTGACGGTGATTGAGCTGACCAAGTCGATTGGTTTGACGGCTGGGCGGCGTTTGCAACTGGCCGCAGAGGCGGGGCAATCGACGGGTCTGTGCATCGTGCCAGAAGGAGCGGGCAGCAACGCGGTGGAAACGCGGTGGCATTGCACGCCGGTTTTTGACCCGACGGACTCGACTCTTCAGCGGTGGGAACTTATTAAGAACAAATCAGGAACATTAACGGCTTGGGATGTACGCTGGAATGCCGAAGCGCGTCGTATCATTGTGGTTTCCGAGGCTCGCGAGCGACCGGTTCCTTAGGGCGCGGCCAATTGATGCGCCTTTTGCGCTGACCCAGCGGCAAAGCAACACACAGCGGCTTTATTGCCTGAACTTATTGGCGTCACAGCAAGG
This sequence comes from uncultured Loktanella sp., assembly GCA_913061335.1. Classification (GTDB taxonomy): domain Bacteria; phylum Pseudomonadota; class Alphaproteobacteria; order Rhodobacterales; family Rhodobacteraceae; genus Yoonia. The sequence goes on along the minus strand of CAJXTP010000009.1, from coordinate 14,914 downwards.
GTTGCATCGTGGGATGGGCCATTCAGATGCGCGGGCCTTTTGCCCTGATCTGCAAAGTCATCCGGCAGATTCCGTTGGGGACCAAAGGTTTCTCCATGTTTTGGCAAGGTGGGCGAAGCGGTACTGCCCTTGGGTTGGCCTAGAGGGAGCAGATGGGCTTGTGCTGGACATCACGGGTGCCGCACATTTGTTTGGCGGCGAGGCGACCCTGTTGCACGACATACATCAGCGGTTGGCGCGCGCAGGTCTTTTGGTGAAAAGCGGTGTCGCAGACACGCGCGGGGCTGCTTGGGCATTTGCGCATTACGGCACTGGTGATGCGACACAGGCACACCCGCCCGATGCGATTGGCAGGCTTCCTGTGGCTGCTTTGCGGTTAGAGGAAAAGACCTGTGTTGGCCTGCAACGTCTTGGCGTTCGCTTTATCTGTGATCTAAGCGCTTTGCCCCGTGCCACGATCACCCGCCGGTTTGGCGCAGAGGTTATTTTGCGATTAGATCAAGCGCTGGGAACACAGGCAGAAAGCATCTCGCCGTTGCCGAATCCGCCACGATATCGGGTGCGATTAAGCCTGCCTGATCCTATTGGCCTTGAAACGGATGTGATGGCGGGCACGGCGCGTTTGCTCGACCAATTATGCGGCAAACTGAAGGGGCGGGAAATGGGTGCGCGGGTGCTGTTGTTGACCTTGCGCCGCGTGGACAAGGCCAATCAACAGATCGAGTTACGGCTGGCATGTGCCATGCGTGACCCGCTGCGTATTTTGCCGCTATTTGAACGGGGGGTCGGCCAGATTGATGCGGGGTTTGGGATAGATCAGCTCCACCTTGCCGCAACATTGGTGGAACCGTTGCCAGTTCAGCAGATGTCACATGCGCATGGGCGTGTTGATGGACGGTTGGATGATTTGATCACACGGATCGGTAACCGGATTGGGCTAGAAAACGTACAGCGGTTTCTGCCCGCAGACAGCCATATCCCAGAACGGAGCTATATCATCGCGCCAGCGGCATATTCTGATCCTGCAGGGTCTTGGGTGAATTTGCGCGAACGCCCGATACAGCTTTTCCCGCCGGAACCGATCATGGGCGCAGGACCATCGCCCCCCGCATTTTTGCGTTGGCGACGTATGACGTTTCGTGTTGAGCGCGCCACTGGTCCAGAACGGATCGCCCCAGAATGGTGGTTGTCGGACGAGAACTGGCGCTCTGGAGTGCGTGATTATTGGAAGGTTGAAACCAAACAAGGGCGACGTCTTTGGTTGTTTTACACCCCGCAAAACCCCGGTTGGTTTGTGCAGGGGCAGTTCGCATGAGCAAAATCCTTCAGGCAAATATGAATGGTCCAAACTATGCGGAGCTTTGTGTCACGACGAATTTCACCTTTCTAACGGGCGCCTCGCACCCAGAGGAATTGATGACACGTGCCGCGGAACTTGGGCTTGCGGCCATTGCTATTACCGACCGCAATTCATTGGCGGGTGTGGTCCGTGCCTATAGCGCACTGAAAGAACTCAAGCGCGCGGCCGAAGGACGTATCCGGTTGCCCAAACTGATTGTCGGGTGCCGCTTGGTTTTGACCGATAGTCCGGTGGAATGGGTTGCTTTGCCCTGTGACCGTGACGGCTATGCGCGTCTAAGCAGGCTTTTGACCCTCGGCAAAAGGCGTGCCGAAAAGGGGGAATGTCATCTGGAAATGTGCGACCTGCTTGCGGGCTGCAAAGGCATGATCCTGATCGCCTTGCCGCAGGGCGACAGGGCGGACACCGCGCATATCCAAACCATGCAGCGGCGGTATCCAGGCCATGTGTTTTTGGGTGTCGCCCCACGTTATGACGGCAGCGACCAAGCCTATTTTGATGCCTGTGCTTATCAGGCGCGAAAAGCAGCCACGCCGATGGTCGCGATAGGTGATGTCTTAATGCACCGCGGCAATCGCAGGCAGCTGGCGGATGTGCTGACCTGTATGCGCGAACATATCACGATTGATCAGATCGGCACGCGCGCCCTGCCCAATGCGGAGCGGCGGTTGAAAGATCACGCCGATATGGCCCGCCTGTTTCGCAATCATCCCGCCGCGATCCGCCGCACCCGAGAGATTGCCGATAGATGTAGTTTTTGCCTCAGCGAATTGTCCTATGAATATCCTGATGAGATTTCCAAAGACGAAACGCCACAACAACGGCTGACCCGATTGGCGATGGAGGGGCTGAAACGCCGCTACCCGAACGGGCCGACCCCAAAGGCCCTTGCCCAAGTCGAAAAGGAACTCATCCTTGTTGAGAAACTGAAATTTCCGGCGTATTTTCTGACCGTGCACGACATCGTGCAATTTGCCCGATCCCAAGGCATTCTTTGCCAAGGGCGCGGCTCTGCGGCCAATTCAATTCTTTGCTATTTGCTGGGCATCACGGATGTCAGCCCTGAAACTATCACCATGGTGGTGGAACGGTTTGTGTCCGAATTTCGAGGCGAGCCGCCGGATATCGACGTGGATTTCGAACATGAACGTCGTGAAGAGGTCATCCAGCACATTTATGAAAAATATGGTCGACACCGCGCTGGGCTTTGCGCAACTGTGATCCACTTTCGGTCTCGTGCGGCGATCCGCGAGGTGGGCAAGGTGATGGGCCTTAGTCAGGATGTGACGGCAGGCCTATCTGGTCAAATATGGGGTATGGCCGAAGGTGGGGTCGATCCTGAACGGATCCGCGAATTGGGGCTTAATCCAAAGGATCGCCGCCTTGCGCAAACCATTCATTTGATCGGCGAGATTATCGGTTTCCCGCGCCATCTGTCCCAACATGTCGGCGGCTTTGTCATCACCAAGGGGCGGCTGGACGAGTTGTGTCCGATTTCAAACGCCGCAATGGAGGATCGCACGGTGATCGAATGGGACAAGGATGATATCGATACATTGGGTATTCTTAAGGTCGATATTCTTGGGCTTGGTATGCTGAGCTGCATTCGCAAATCCTTTGATTTACTGCAACAGCACGAGAAGACAACGCTGTCTATTGCGACCGTCCCGCAAGAAGATGACGCCACCTATGACATGCTTTGTGTGGCCGATGCGGTTGGTGTTTTCCAAGTAGAAAGCCGTGCGCAGTTGAATTTCCTGCCACGGATGAAGCCCCGCGAATTCTATGATCTCGTGATTGAGGTCGCCATCGTGCGCCCGGGCCCTATTCAAGGCGGGATGGTGCATCCCTATATCAATCGGCGGCAAGGTTTGGAAAAGCCGGAACCATTTGGCAGTGCATTACGAGAGGTGACGCGCAAGACCCTTGGCATCCCGTTGTTTCAGGAACAAGCGATGCAAATTGCCGTGGTTGGTGCCGGATTTTCACCAGAAGAGGCTGATCACCTTCGCAGGTCGTTGGCCTCGTTTCGCCGGATGGGTACCATTGGCACCTTCAAGGACAAGTTCGTCAATGGCATGCTGGGGAACGGGTATAGCCTCGAGGTAGCAGAGCGTTGTTTCGGCCAAATAGAAGGCTTTGCTGAATACGGGTTTCCTGAAAGCCACGCCGCTGCCTTTGCCATGCTGGTCTATATCTCTGCTTGGCTCAAATGCCATCATGCGGCTGTCTTTGCCTGTGCGCTGTTGAATTCCCAACCCATGGGGTTTTATGCGCCGGCCCAAATTGTGCGTGATGCGCGTGAACATCAGGTAGAAGTGCGCCCGATCAGCGTGAACCACAGCGCGTGGGATAACACGCTAGAACGTCGGATGGATGGCGCCTTGGCGTTGCGCCTTGGGTTTCGCCAGATCAAAGGATTCAAAGAAGAAGACGCTGGTTGGATCGTTGCCGCACGCGGAAACGGCTATGCCGATCCTGATGGGGTGTGGCTGCGCGCAGGGGTCGCACCCGCCACCTTAGAGCGATTGGCCGAAGCGGATGCATTCTGCGATATGGGTCTCACACGGCGCGATGCGTTATGGCAGGTCAAGGCAATCCGAGGTCCGCGTCCATTGCCCTTGTTCAATGATCCCATCGGGGGGGAGGGTATTGTTGAACCTGCTGTCAGGCTGCTCTCCATGCATCTTGGAGAAGAGGTCGTTGAAGATTACGTCGCCATGCGCCTATCCTTGCGCGCCCATCCGATGGAGTTGTTGCGTCCGTCCATGACAGGATTGACCCCGCATGCGGCGCTGGTCACCGCGCCATTGCAGCGCACATCGGTCTGCGGGTTGGTGATCACCCGCCAACGCCCCGGAACGGCGTCAGGCGTGATATTCCTGACGCTAGAGGATGAAACTGGCGTGTCCAATGTCATCGTTTGGCCCAAGGTTTATGCCCAGTTTCGGCGTGTCGTCATGGGCGGACGCCTGCTTCGCGTCACAGGGTATTTGCAACGCGAAGGTATCGTCATTCACCTGATTGCCCAACAGATAGAAGACATGTCGCACCGCCTTACGGACCTTGGGCATCCGATGGACGAGGTGATCGGCGAGACACTGCCCCAAGCTGACGATACACCACGTCCGCGCAAGCAACCCGCCAGCGCCATGCATCCGCGCGAACAAGCAAAGCGGTTGTTTCCTAGCAGGGACTTTCATTAGAAAGCCCACGTTTTTTACTAGGTTTAAACCGCGCGGTATGCTTTCAATCCGCCAGCAATATAGCGTGCATTGCTATAGCCCATTGACCGCAATGCGGCGGCAGACAATGCGCCCCTGTTGTTGGCATTGCAGTAACAAATGACGACAGTATCTAAGTCGCCAATAAGCCCTTCGACATTCATCTCAAGCTTACCACGGCTGATGTTCAAAGACCCGTCGATGTGCCCTGCGTCGTGTTCTTCCTTGTCTCTGATATCCAGCGCGACGGCTCCGGATTTCAGCATTGCACCCACCTCACTAGGTGAAACGCTTTGGACCTGTGACATTGCGTCGTCGGCAAGTGATTGAAATTTCTCGGTATAGGCCATTTTCATGTTCCTTATGTGGGGTGGGTTAATGGGTGTTGCAGTGCTTAAGTCGTCACCACACCAATTGCCGTTTGTGCCTGATGTTGGCTGAGGAAAACGCGCCCCGTAAGATGTTCCAGAAAACCCGACACTTTCAGCCCGTCCATCACCGGTCCTTTGACTTCTGAAAGATGGAACGACACGCCACCCAGCTTTAGGCGCTCATTGATCGCCTCGAGGGACTCGAGTGCACTCATGTCGACTGCGTTCACGGCAGAACACATTAGAATGACGTGCTTAAGGTCAGGCTGCATAGCGACTTCGTCATAGATGCGATCCTCAAGAGCGCGCGTGTTCGCAAAGTACAAGCTTTCATCAACCCGAATGGTCAAAACGCTTTGGTCAACGATCACCTCATGGCGCAAAACATTCCGGTAATGTTCAGTGCCTGGCACCTGACCAACGATAGCCATATGTGGCCGCGAGGTTTTGAACAGGTGGATAAGGATTGAAATCACAACGCCGGTTGTGACCCCCAATTCAACGCCAACCGTAAGCGTCATCGCCATGGTGGCTGCCACGGCGGCAAAATCTGATTTGGAATATTTCCAAGTCTTTTTGAGGATCGAAAAGTCAACAAGCGATAGCACAGCGACGATGATCGTTGCAGCCAACGTAGCCTTAGGAAGGTGAAAGATCAGCGGTGTCAGGAACAGCGACGCCACCCCAAGACCAATCGCAGTAAAGGCGCCCGCCGCAGGTGTGGACGCCCCCGCATCATAATTGACGACCGACCGTGAAAACCCACCTGTCACAGGGAAGCCGCCGGTAAATGCAGCCCCGATGTTGGCAGCGCCTAACCCGATAAGCTCTTGATCGGGATCAATGCGCTGTCGGTTTTTCGCGGCCAATGTTTGCGCAACTGACACGGATTCTACAAAACCAATGATCGAAATCACCACTGCGGAAACGATCAAGCTGCTCCATAAATCCATCGAGAACGATGGTAATGAAAGCGGTGGCAGTCCAGTTGGGACGTCACCAACAATTTTCACGCCACGGCTCGCAAGGTCAAACCCCCAGACAGCCAGCGTCGTCACAAATATCGCAGCAACTGGCCCTGCCTTGGCGACAATACCCGATGTACGCGCATTTAGACCAAGCTTGATCAACAGCGGTAGCAGACCCTTGCGTACCCAAAATAGAAACGCGGTTGTCGTCACGCCAATGATGACGGTGATCCAGTTAACTTCGCCAAGATGTTCGAATAACGAGACGATAATCTCGAGCAAGTTGTGACCGCTGGCGTCAATACCAAGGATGTTTTTCATCTGGCTCGCGGCGATGATGATGCCGGACGCAGTGATGAACCCCGCAATCACAGGGTGCGAAAGGAAATTGGCAAGAAACCCCAGCCGTAAAAAACCCAGAACCAACAAAATGGCACCCGACAGAAACGCCAGTGTAATTGCAGCCACGATATATTCCGACGTGCCGGGCATCGCGACCTTACTGACCGCCGCTGCTGTCAATAGCGACACGACCGCGACCGGACCAACAGCAAGCGCGCGACTTGTGCCAAAAATCGCATAAAGCACGATCGGCAACATTGACGCATAAAGACCCATTTCAGGTGGCAGTCCCGCCAACAGCGCATACGCGAGCGACTGCGGGATCAGCATGATCGTCACAATGACCGCAGCAACGAGGTCATTGGTCAAAGTCAGTCGATCATATGTGCGGCCCCACTCAAAGATGGGTAGATAGCTTGCTAATCTGGTCATCGTATTCAAGTCCAATCAGGCTGTCGTTGCGGGTTTGGTGACAAGGCGTGGCGACAAGGCAGTCAGGTCGTAACCTGCATCCTGTGCGGCGGATAAAATGGTGTCTGCACAATGGCCGCCATTGGATTTATTTATTGCCCAGAGCGAAGTCGCACGCATCCCACTGCGACAATATGCAAAGACCGGGCCAGGGCTCTGTGCCGCACAGGCGTCAAATGCGCTGACATCCTCGTCGGTGATTTGGCCGGGCACGACTGGAATCTGATCAACCTCAATGCCAACGGCATTCGCCGCGCGCATGATTTCAGATATTGTAGGCTGGTCACATGTTTCGCCTTCGGGGCGGGCCACGATGATTTTGCAAACGCCGTGGCGCTTTAGGTTAGTGATGTCTGATAGCGAGATTTGTGGGCCGACATAGGTCAGCGCATCCAGTTGCGTAATTTGCATGGGGTATCTTTCTGCGGTGCTCTGTTTTGCAAATGATGTGAAACGTGCGGGCCTACAGCCCGTTAATTGGGACTTTGAGCGTCGGGTTTCCGGCCTCGTCAGCGGGAATTTCGCCAGCGCGCATGTTCACCTGAAGCGATGGAATGATCAGTTTTGGCACTGCCAACGTCGCGTCGCGGTCTGTGCGCAACTTAACAAAGGTCTCGCGGCTGGCACCTGCACCGACATGGATGTTGTTTGCCTTTTCGTCGCCAACGGTGGTTTCCCATTGGATATCGCGACCGTTCGGGCCGTAATCGTGGCACATGAACAAGCGCATGTCATCGGGCAAGCTTAGGACCTTCTGGATGGAATCGAACAGCTCTCCGGCATCACCACCGGGGAAATCGGCGCGCGCTGACCCAGCATCTGGCATGAACATCGTGTCACCCACAAAGGCGGCATCACCAGCGACATGCACCATGCAAGCAGGGGTATGGCCGGGCGTTGCCATGACCGATACCTCAAGGGTGCCGATGGTATATGTGTCGCCATCATTGAACAATGCGTCGAACTGTGACCCATCGCGCTGGAATGCAGTGCCTTCGTTAAAGATCTTTCCAAAGGTATCTTGGACCTCTTTGATCTTTGCGCTGATACCAATTTTTCCGCCCAGCTTTTCCTGCAAGTAAGGTGCGGCAGACAGGTGGTCTGCATGAACGTGGGTTTCAATGATCCATTCAAGGGTCAGATTGTTTGACACAATGTAATCAACGATCTGATCGGCGTGATCATGGGTGATCCGGCCTGCGGCATAGTCAATATCCATCACTGAATCTACGACAGCGCAGGCGCTGCTGGCTGGATCAACAACAACATAGCTGATGGTGTTGGTCATCGGATCAAAGAACGCTTTTACGTCCGGCTGGGTCGGCATATTGTGATGCAGTTGGGTCATGATGTTTCCTTTCAGGCGGATATAGTTTTGCGCGAAGGCAAAGCAGTTAACTTGGCGAGTGACATACCCACGAGCATTGCAGGTACGAAGACGAGGACGCCGGAGGTCGCAAATGGCAGGGACGTCACAGCCGGACCGGGGCACAAACCGCCCAAGCCCCAACCGATGCCAAATATTGCGGCACCCGTGACAAGGCGAGCGTCGAGATCGTTGCGTGTTGGTAGATGGAACATGTCGTGGAAAAACGGTGTGCTGCGTTTTTGCACGAACCAAAATCCAGGTGCCGTCACAAGGACTGCTCCGCCCATGACAAACGCCAAACTTGGGTCCCAAGTTCCGAATATATCTAGAAAGTTTTGAACTTTTGTGGGGTTTGCCATGCCAGACAAGATCAAACCGGTTCCAAAAAAGAGGCCCGCAAATAGGGTGCTAAAGAAATGCATGAACTTACCCACCCACGACATGACGAAGGATAAAGACAGTGACGACACCGGTTGTCATAAACGTCACCGTCGCAATCATTGAACGTGCCGACATCCGCGAGATGCCGCAAACGCCGTGACCACTTGTGCAGCCATTGCCAAGCACCGATCCAAACCCGACCAAAATACCGGCAAGACCAAGCAGCGCCATGTTGTTTGAAATGGTGATATCCGGTGTTTGTCCGACAATGCCGAAGAACAGCGGTGCAGCGAGTAAAAGGCCTGCAATGAAGGTAAGGCCCTGCGGCAGTCCCTTAGTGTCAATTGCAGGTGGGAGGATCCTCGAAACGATTCCGCTGATCCCGGCGACCCGTCCGTGACTTGCCATAAGGATGACTGCTGACAGTCCGATAAGTCCGCCACCCAAGAGTGACGCAATTGGTGTAAATTCAGTTTCCAACGTGAAACTCCTGATAGTGTTTATGAAAACAGTCCCGTACTGATGTAGGATGTGATTGACCTTATATTTGCATTCGTTTATATAAGTGATATTGGATATGCAAGAAGAAAGTTTTCAAATGTTGGACATGACCGAACTGGAACCGAAAATCACTGATGCTGCAAAGCTGATGGAGATGTTGTCGCAACCCGTGCGCCTGCGCTTGCTGTGCATCTTGTTAGAAGGAGAGCAAAGCGTTCTTAGCCTGGCAGCAAGCGCGAAGCTGTCGCAGCCTGCAATGTCGCACCATCTTAAGAAATTGCGCGATGCAGAGCTGGTTGAAACGCGCCGCGAGGGTCAGACTATCTTCTATTCTCTCAAAGGCACCGAGGTCGCGCAGGTCTTAGAGCTGTTACACCACCTTTATTGCGCAGGGTGACTAGCGTTTATGGATAACCTTTTGCACAGTCACCGCTGACAAAATACCAAGTGCAGCAGCAGCCCAAAGAGCGGAAGTATAGTTTCCGGTCCAATCATAGATTTGACCTGCGAGCCACGGCGCCAGTAGGCCTGCTGTTCCCCAAGCTGTGAAAATACGCCCATAAGCATGCGGGCCGTCCTCGCCGGGGAATAGATTGGCAATGGCTGCAGGATAGGTCGCGATGGTTCCGCCATAGGCAAACCCCACGACTCCTAAAAGGAAAAGCGTTTGTTCAGGCAAGACTGTCAGCGCAAGCAGCGCCGCAGCACCGATTATCGGCAGGGCCGTGAGAATACGCCGATGCGAGATCCTGTCTGATAGCCACCCAGACAGCAGGCTACCAACAAGGTTGAAGCCAGCGATTGTGGCCGCAGCTATCCAACCGGCAAAGCCCGCTGTGGCCGCAATTCCCGCTGCGTGGCCGATGGCCATAAGTCCGGCGGCAACACCGCTTCCGTAAGCAACCCAGATCATAACGATCAAGCCAGTTGGCAAACGCGAAACCCGTGGTGCTGCCTGCGTGTCAGTATATTTCACACCGCATTTTGCGACCAAAAACGCAGCCCCAATGCTGACAACAAAGACGACGGACCCAAGGGCCGCCATGGCCAAAAAGAAACCACCGAACGTCAGTGCGATGTCAAACCCGTATGGTGCCAGAACTGCGCCAAGCGCGTATGCAGCCGTGACCACACCCATGGCGAGGCCCGCATGATCCGGATTGGCACGTGCTGCGAACTGCAGCCCAAAGCCATACCCCAATCCATTGGCGATCCCAAAAATGAGGCTGTACCCAATCCAGACAAGCCAAAACCCGTCGGCGATGCTAGCAATGCCAGCCCCAATGGCGCCAAGAAATGCGACCCAAATGTAAATTGTTGCTGGTTGCAGGCGAGAATAGACGGCGGGACCAAACAGAACTGTGGCTGTTAAAAAGACCAAACAAAACGAGTAAATCAGGCTGGCGGTCGCCCGAGACGTCTCAAACGCGGCTTCGAGAGGCGCGAGGAAAACCGAAAACGCATGTATCGAGCCGAGCACCATCGACACCATTGCGGCTGCAAAAAGGACCATGCGACCTTGGGGAATGGGTGAGCTCATGGCGGGAACCTATCGCAACTGACGCGTATGACAATACGGCGATGCCCACCTTTTACGGCAATCAGATTGGTGAAAATGCATCCGTATTCGGATCAAAGGCTTCAAGCCCACCATCCCCAATGTCATTCCACACACCGTGCAGCGACAGCGTGTCGTTCTCAACGGCGTCTTTGATAAACGGAAATGTCATTAAGTTTTCGAGCGATATCAGCACGGCTTGCTTTTCAAGCGCTTGCTTGCGTTCGGCCTCTGTGCCGTTGGGCAGGCGGTCAAACCCCGGGCGAAGGATTTCCATCCAGCGGCCAACAAAGCTGCTTTTGCTTTCCAGCTCAGGGGCCTGACCGGAACACATGTTATAGCAGCCCTCGACACCGCCACAGCCTGAATGGCCCAAGACCACCAGATGCGACACCTTGAGTGAGGCCACAGCGTATTCAATGGCTGCGGACGTGCCGTGGTATTCGCCATCGGGATTATACGGCGGGACCAGATTGGCGATATTGCGGTGAATAAAAAACTCGCCTTGGTCGGCCCCAAAAATGGCCGTGACATGCACGCGGCTGTCGCAGCATGAAATGACCATCGCACGTGGCCGCTGGCCTTCTTCGGCAAGGCGGCGATACCAGCCCTTGTTCTCGGCGAATGTCGTAGCTTTCCAACCATGATAACGGTTGACCAGATATGCGGGCACAGGGCGGGCGAATTTCATTTTGAAGCTCCGTCAAAGTTTTGCCAATGTTAATACGCATTTTCATGAATTTGGAAAAAATTCAATTGTCTACTTCAACCATATGAAAACCAAGTTGGACTAGTGTGCATGTATGGAACAAACACACATACGCATTGCAGATAAATCTGCGCCTATTCGCCCACAGGTTCCTGTGTCAGTTTTGCAGTGCCGTCAGACAGCGAACCTTGACCCATCCCCTGTGGATCACATCTTTGCAGTCAAAGGGCAGGCTGAAGCAGAGGAGATGATTTGCCGTGTCTTAGAGGATATTGCGCACCGACTTGATGCGCTGCAGGTGGCCAAGGACCACCATGCATTTGACCAAATTGCAAAGCCCGCTCGCCGGATCAAGCAGGTCGCCGCACAAATTGGTCTAACGGATGTGTCTCGAACTGCGGCACATGTTGCGACTGCCGCAAAACAGGCTGACGGCGTCGCCTTAAGTGCGACTTTGGCGCGGTTGGAACGTGGTTTTGACATTGCCGTCACCGAAATTTGGACATTCCGAGATAGGCACTCAACTTAAACTGGCCCTTGCGACCACCTGTTGGTGGGGTATCCTGACACAATAACAATTGTGGAAGATACTTTATGGCCCTTGCTTTTGCCGACACTGATACGGATGCGATCAACCTTTTTGTCATTCCCAGCGATGATCTGGATCAAATTCCACAGGACGCACAAGCGTGGGCGCAGGCGCAGGGTTTCACGGGTCAACTTGGGCGGTATTTGACCGTTCCGTCGGCAGAAGGCACCATTTCCTGCGCGCTTGTTGGGTATGGCACCGCCGCCTCGCGGGCGCGCGGGCGATTTCATATCGGGGCCGCGGCGCGCAAATTGCCGCAGGGTACATATCAAATTGTTTCTGATCTGCCTGCGATCGACATGGAAGAGGCCGCACTTGGGTGGCTGCTCGAAACCTACCGTTTCGACTATTATATCAGCCCCACTGCGCCTGCCGCAATGCTGGTCGCACCTAAGGGCGTTGATGCCGCCCGCCTTGCGATCATTGCTGCCGGAGAGGCGATGACCCGCGACCTGATCAACACCCCCGCGTCAGATATGGGCCCCTACGAGCTAGAAGAAGCGTTCCGCGCTTTGGCCAAAGACCACAACGCCGAGGCGCAGGTTATCACTGGCGACGATCTGCTGTCTGCCAATTTTCCGATGATCCACACCGTGGGCCGCGCATCAACCCGCGCACCGCGATTGCTCGATATGCGCTGGGGCACAACTGGCCCCAAGCTAACGTTGGTCGGCAAGGGGGTGTGTTTCGACACTGGCGGTTTAAATATTAAACCCGGCGGATCGATGGGCTTGATGAAAAAGGATATGGGCGGTGCGGCCACCGTGATGGGCCTTGCGCATATGATCATGGGCCTTGGGTTGCCATTACAACTGCGTGTGCTGGTGCCTGCCGTGGAAAACGGCATCGATGGAAACGCATTCCGCCCGCAAGACATTTTGACCAGCCGCAAAGGATTGACCGTCGAGATTAACAACACCGACGCTGAAGGGCGTCTGGTGCTGGCCGATGCCCTGACGCTGTCCGACGAAGACGAACCTGATCTGGTGATTTCAATGGCGACGCTGACAGGTGCGGCGCGCGTTGCAGTTGGCCCTGATATCTCGCCATTTTTTACCGACAGCGATGCACATGCGAACGCATTGAGCAAAGCCGCGAGCAGTGTCGCCGATCCGGTCTGGCGTCTGCCATTTCATACGCCTTACGAGGCGATGATCGAACCGGGCATTGCTGATCTGGACAATGCACCAAAAGGCGGATTTGCTGGCTGCATTACGGCGGCTTTGTTCCTGCGCCGCTTTGTCGAAAGCCCGTATATGCATTTTGACGTCTACGGTTGGAACCCAACGGCAGCCCCAGCACGACCCAAAGGTGGGGTCGGCATGGGCGCGCGCGCCGTTCTTGCGGCACTGCCAGAATTGTTGGATCTATGACAGACACCCGTATGATCGCGGCGAACGGGCGGGTCGCTGCCACAAATTTACGCGGGCATGTGAAGGCAGAAGTATTTGTCGATGGCGTTCAAATGTCTGCCGTGCAGCCCGTGGTAGATTTGCATTCTGCACCGAACGGACCGCGCGAACGGCAGCTCTTGCGCGGTGCCACGGTGACCGTGTTTGAGGACCGCGATGGATGGTCATTTATTCAAGGGGCCGATAACTATGTCGGCTATGTGCGGACCGAAACACTGGGGGCTCAGGTCGCGCCTACCCACATGATTGGCACCCCCACAACGCATGCTTATCAAGAAGAGACGTTTAAATCCGCTGACCTGATGCGCCTGCCATTTGGGGCGCGTGTTACTGTTCTGGATGAACGGCGCAAATTTTTCGAAACCGACGTTGGTTTCATTCCGAAATCGCATCTGCGTCCGGTCGACAGATTGTTCAGTGACCCTGTGACCATCGCGCAAATGCATTTCGGCGTGCCCTATCTGTGGGGTGGAAATTCCACCTATGGGATTGACTGTTCTGGGCTGGTGGCGGCTGGGCTGTCGGCTTGCGGTATCGCGTGTCCGGCTGATAGTGACCAGCAGCATGCTGCACTTGGTGCTGACATCGACGGCGATTTGCAGCGCGGTGATCTGATATTCTGGCATGGCCACGTCGGACTGATGGTAGACGAGACAACGATCATCCATGCCAATGCGCATCATATGGCGACGGCGTACGAGCCGATTAAAAACGCCATTTTGCGTATCAAAGCCCAAGGTGATGGGGACGTGACGGCTCGCAAACGGCTTTAATCAACCACGCGAATCAATTTACGTTCAAGAACGCGCAAGACTTGCTTTAGGTCGTTGCCGCGCTTTAAGATTTGCCCGTCAATTCCGATGACCGCATATTGGCCTTGGCGCAGGCGCAGCTTGGGGCGTTTTTCAACGCGGTAGATTGAATTCTCTGCCGTACGTTTGAACACGGAAAACACAGCCACTTCACGTAAAAACGACAACCCATAATCGCGCCATTCGCCAGCGGCGACCATGCGTCCGTAAAGGCCCATCAGCAAATTAAGCTCCGTGCGGTGAAAGGCCACTTGTTCAAGGGCATCTGTGTGAAACGGGATAGGTGGCTGCAAAGTCATAAGACAAGATTTGCGCTGATCGGGACCGAATGCAAGGCATCGCCGCAATCTTGCCTCAAAAGAACCACGCAGATGTCACGAAACGTCCCTGATATAGCCATAGCTGGGCGTCAAACATAACCCATAGCGACAAGGTTTCTGAAGGGGTTCGTTATAGCCCCCACCCAGTGTTCCCTTTCAGGACCTTTCGCTTATCCCCCCATCAACCACAGCTAATTTTTTCGATCCGGTTTGCCGTGTTGATATGAAAATTCATCCGCTCGGGTCGGTAGTCTTGGGTTACAATTGAATTTGGCCGAATAACGCGGACTTGACCCAAGATCAGTACTTTTTCTAAGGCGGTCGCGTCCTGTTTCAGCAACGTATGATATCGGATAGCCCGACAGGTATCATCAAGGCCTGTCGGGAGACTCCGCCCAATCGGTTCTTTTGCGATTCGGGGTGATGCAGTTGTGCAGGCCGCGAGGGCGAGTAGGACAAACAATTTTTTCATATTACCAGTACCTGTCTCTTATACACATCTCCGAGCCCACGAGACCTCTCTACAT
>CAJXTP010000008.1 GCA_913061335.1 uncultured Loktanella sp. | reverse complement strand
CTCTCTATTCGTCGGCAGCGTCAGATGTGTATAAGAGACAGCCCCGAGATCGCTGAAGTCATGGATATCAGCCTGCGGTCGGTCGAAAGTTTGACCGCACGTGGCAAACGGGCATTGACGGACATTTTGCAAGGGCGCAAAGCTGAGTTAGGATATGATGATGACTAAATCTGATGATGATATGATTGATGCCCTGTTTGCGCAGGCACGAACGCAATCGCCCGCGGTGCCCGATGATCTGATGGCGCGCGTTCTGGCGGATGCCGCTGATATGCTAGTGCATTCCGTGGCCGCGCCTAAGCCGCGCATTTGGCCCGCGTTTCTGGAATTGATCGGCGGATGGCCTTCAGTTGGCGGATTGGCGATGGCAGGCGTTGCTGGTATCTGGGTGGGCATCGCACCACCCGCATCCGTGACAACATGGGCCGCTGATCTGATCGGGTCGCCTGTCTCAATCGATTTGCTTAGTGATACCAGCGGTTATTTCGCGGAAGGTCTGCTTGATGGATAACGAAAAACCGAAACCACGGTCGCTTGTGCGGATCGTATTGGTTGTATCATTGGCGCTCAATGTGGCGGTGATTGGAGCCGTGGCAGGAATGGCACTTTCGGGTCGCAGCCACGCCGGACCACCGCAGCGGATGTCATTCGAATTTGGGGCTTTGGGGCGTGTGCTTGACCGCGATGATCGGCGGGCAATTAGCGAATCGATGCGCCGCAACGGACCGCGTCCACTGTCGCGTGGCGCCGTGAAATTGCAACTTGGGGCAATTGCAGGGGCATTGCGGGCAGAACCTTTTGACCCAGATGCGCTTACGAGATTGATTACAGAGTTGCGCGATCGGTCAACGCGCGTGCAGCAAAATGCGCAGACTGCTTTTGTCGCGCATTTGACCGCTATGTCGGCGGCCGAACGGGTAACCCTTGCTAATAAATTGGAACGCGGGAAGCCTTAAGATGCGAGCCGTTGGCTCATCGCGACCTTATCGCGTCCGGCTGACTTGGCTGCATAAAGCGCCTCGTCGGCAAGGTTGCACATTGTGTCGATTTGAACGCGGTTCAGTCGTTCAAGCCCACCTACAGCAACACCCACGGACATTGTGACGTTCAATTGCGGTTTATCGGGCCCAAGCGAGAACGGGCGTGCCGAAATTAATTTACGTAGCCGATCAGCGGCAATATGGCCTTGCTCGTTATTTGTATTTGGCATGGCGACCATGAATTCCTCACCACCAATCCGCGCTACAAGATCAATCGCACGTAAATTCTCGCGCAATCGATTGGCAATCTCAATGAGAACTTTGTCCCCTGCTGCGTGCCCGTAGCGGTCGTTGATTGATTTAAAGTGGTCAATATCCAACATCATCACGGCAAATTCGCGCTGTGACACGCGGGCCTGCTCGGCCATGCGGGACAAATGCGGTTCGACATAGCGCCGATTATAAAGCCCAGTAAGCGGGTCGGTAACTGCAGCATGCAAGCCGTCACGCACGGTATCGCGCAATTTGTCATGCAACAGCTTTTGCCGTACCAGCGCCCTAGCCCGTAACACCATTTCATCATCCGATATATCGAGGCTCACGGCGTCATCTGCACCAAGGTCCAAGACCATTGCTGCGATTTCAGGTTCGTTATGAGGCAAGATCACAAACAGCGTAGATAAACGGGTTTCTGCACGTGATCTCAGGTCAGAAATCAGCCTGAACACCGCGCGTCCACCGTCATTGTCTTGGGTGCCATCGATCACAAACAGGTCTGGAACAGGTGCCACTGAATTGGCAAGTACTGTGTCGGTTTCAAGCCGCGTGACTGGAACCGAAAGCCCACTGTTTAATTGGGCGGCAAGGGCATCGCCGCTGATAGCATGGCGCGACAAAAGAGCTATACGCGCAGTCGCATCAAAATTTCTGCGCGCTTCTTCAAAGCCCAGTGCGCGACTGGTGCCGTCCCGCAACATCAGTTCATGGCGCGCATGTCGAACGCGCAGTAATGACCGCATACGGGCCAATAGGAGCGCGTCATTGATAGGCCGCGGTAGAACGTCATCAGCACCGGCATCTAGGGCCGCAAACCGCGCCCGTGCTGTATCGGCTACCCCAACTGAAATTATCGCAATCGCGGCGGTGTCGGGGTTCTCTTTTAGTTCGCGGCAAAATCCATGTCGGTCTTCGATTGGGTCGGACAAATTTATCAAGATCAGGTCAGGTTTTTGACGGGCAATCACCTCTTCCGCGTCTTTACGTGATCCACATGCATCAACACTGAATTGAGCAGCGAGCATTTTGACTTTCAATACAATCCTGTTCGTGGGAACAGTATCGACAATTAAAATGCGACCGGTCATATCTATGATCCTTCCATGTGGTTTCTACCACGCTGACGAGGCCACCCTGAGGGCTAAAAGTTAAAAAACGGTTTCGATCTGCGTAAGGAATTGATCATGTCACCAGAAAATGCCCAGACGATTGCCCTGCAGGCCCTTGGTTGGCTGGTTGGCAATGACGAGCTCTGCCCAGTGTTTTTGGGTGCCACGGGTGGATCTGTTGATGATTTGCGCACGCAAGCCGCAGTTCCATCGTTTCAGGCGGCTGTCCTCGATTTCTTAACTATGGACGATTCTTGGGTGATGGAATTCTGCGATTTGCATGGCTTGAAATACGACCAACCGCTGATGGCGCGCTTTGCGTTGCCGGGCGCCGAGGCCGTACACTGGACCTAAAACTGAATAGTAATTTCGCCATCAGGGTCTGCGGCGCGGCTTTGACATAAGATCATCGTGGTTTGCCGTTGCGCCTGTGACAGAACAAAATCGCGATGCTCAACGTCACCATCGGTCACCGTACATTTGCAAACGCCGCACAGGCCATCGGCGCATTTAACATCTACATGCACGCCCGCGCGCAGCAATGCATCCGATGCGGGTTCATCGACAGCGACGTCAATCTTCCGCCCGTCTGGCAGCCATATCACAAACGGATGATTTTCATAGTCAGGCGCGTCAGGCACAGCGAAATATTCTAGGTGCCGCTGTTCCTCAGAAAACCCATTTTCGGTCGCGGTATCCATAACGCCGGTCATATATAGGTCGGGCCCGCAGGTATAAACATGCGCGCCTGCATACGGCTTAAGCGCGAGGTTTAAGTTTGCACGCGATCCTTCGTCACTGATATGAATATGCGCGCGGCTAGCCCAGGGCTGTTTTTCCAACAACGCGATAAATCCGGCGTCAGCCCGCGTGCGCACGCTATAATGCAAGTCAAATGGACGCCCGACTGCATGCAAACGGTGCGCCATTGCGATCATGGGTGTGACGCCGATCCCACCACCCATCAAATAGCTGTGCGCTGCATCCTCGATCAGCGGGAAATGGTTGATCGGTTTGGAGGCAAACACGCGGCGGTCCTTGGTGAAAATGCGGTGCATAAGCTTTGACCCACCGCGCCCAGTGTCCTCTCGCAGGACAGCAATCTGATACGATTTGCGGTTCGCAGGGTCGCCTGACAGCGAATACTGGCGGAAAAATTCCGGGGCGACGACAACATCGATATGCCCGCCAGCGGTGAAAGGTGGCAAATCGGCGCCGTTGGGGTCAGACAGCTCATATAGCGTGATACTGTCAGTTAGCGGATCAGCCCTGGTCACGATCAGTTGCAAAACGGGGGCATCGCCGGACTTTGCTGTATAGATATGCTCCGGTGGTGTGCCAGCAGCGCGGCGCACGCGGTGTTCATCGGCTGTGATCATCTCGGCGTAGGCTTGAATGCCTGCCTCGCGGTCCATCGGGAACGGCCACGGATAAGGCGGCGGCGCAAGCGGAGCCGGATAAACTGACAGTGTTTGGTCCGCGAACTTTAGGTCAAGATCAGGCTGCAAGTCGCGTGCATTCACCGGATCGCGGGCGGGGCGATATGCGCCGTCATCGATCATTTCCAGATCCCACCACCATTTCTTGACGGTGTTTATTGACCCGTTTCCGAACTTATCATCCAATGATGCCAAAGCCTTGGCTGCTTGAGGGACTGTCATCGCAAGTTTTCGAAATGGGGCCTCGGCGAACAGCCCTTCAAGGTTCCAAGGACAGGTTTTCATACAGCGACCACACATCGCGCCGTTCTTTTGGCTGACGCGGTAAGTCGTACATTTTTGGCTGTCGGATTTCCAAATCTCATAGCCGTTGAACATCAGCTTTGGGCCTGCCGTGATCGCACCTGACGGGCATTCACGTGCGCATTTGTTGCAGGCTTCACAGAACTTTTGCAGGCCAAAATCAATCGGTTTATCGTGAGTCATTGGCATGTTTGTGGTGACGATGCCGGATTTCAACCGCGGACCAAGGAACGGATTTAGGATGACCTCGCCAATGCGGCTGACCTCGCCCAAACCTGACAGCAATAACAGCGGCGGATGCAAAACCTCGTCATCCATCACCGAATGCACGCGGGCTGTATAGCCGAGATTGCGGATATGTTGCGCCAGTACGCCGCCGAGCAACGAAAACCGAAGGTAAGCGCGCATCGATTGGGCGCAAGCGATCCAATCGTCGCCGGACGCGCCTTCCATTGTCTCGTGACCTTGGTCGATAATCATGGAAATGGCATTGCTGTGGTAAGGCGTGATGGCCTCGCCAGTCGCATCGTGACTGTAGTAAGCATAGTCTGGGCAAGCAGATAGGCCGACGGCATCTACGCCGAGGAAATAAAGTGCAGCTTTGATATTACTAGCGTTTTTGCTGGAATTTTGCGCCCTTTTTTGTGGAGTTGCTTCACCGTCTTGCAAGACCGTCAGCGCCCCCAATGACGGGCGAAACGCAAATGCGCTTGCGGATTTACGCATGTAGTTGCCGTTCTTTGTGGCCTCTTGCACGGGTTTCCCCAGATCGCCGAATAAGGCGCGGGCAAACAGATTGGCACGTTTGGGAACGCGGGCCACATTGGGTGTGTCGATATATGTTGTAGGATCATCGACCCGTTTGAGCGTCTCAAACGGGTGCGGGCCAGCCTCGAAATCTCGCTTGGCATAGACGTCGGCGGTGCGTGCCGATTTGGCATGGTCGCCCGTACCCATCCTGTAGCTAGCAGGCGGCTTTTGTCCCGCGACGATTGGTTTATCAGCCGCAAAATCTAATGTGGTTGTGACAGCGGCTAAGCCAAAGCGGTCACCAGTGAACGGATTGACCAGACTGCCGTCTTGCTGTGCAACAAGGCCCGCGCATACAGCCAGCGCGCCCAAATGCACGTCGCTTGCAGCCATTGAATGCGCCCGTGCGTCGTGTCCCAATGTGCGAATATAGCTGGCCAATGTCACAGCAGTTTCGATCCCGCGCAGACAGCTACGTTGCGGTAATGCATCTTTGATCCAGTCGGTGCCATCCTCATCTAATCGGGGGGCACGCGGGTTGGCATATAAAAAGATAACGGCATGGGTGTGGTGTTGGCAACCTGCGGGAGGCAGCGCCATGCTTTCGCGCAAACCAGCCATGATAACGTCGATGCCCGCAGCCAATGTTTTGGGCTGCATCGTACGTAACTTGGCTGCCAAGCGGTCGACGTCAGGATTGATAAGCGAGGCATCTAGCCATGCGGCGGCTGGGATTTCACATGTCCCGACCATATCCGCGTCACAGAAATATCCAAATGATTTTAAGTGGTTGGACCGTTCTTGCAGGTCATCTGGGATTTCAGCGGCTTCTTTTTTGACCATGCCATCGCGCGTGGCATCCAACATCGCTTGGTAATCCTGCATCGCGTTCACGATACTGGCAGCGTCATCTGCACGCCTGAACGACAGGCCGATCATGGGTGCAAGTTGCGATAAATCGCACGCACCCGTCCGTTGAAGTTTTTCCAACGGGTAAGGACCAAGATGCATGGGGCGGGAACGGTAAGATCTGAGTTTTAGCATTGTGTTTACACCGTCCGCCTTGCATTGCTTGGTGTCAATAACGACCCTGCTCAAAAGGACTAGAAAATGATCAAAGGTATCATCTTTGACAAGGACGGCACCTTGTTTGACTTCAACGCAACTTGGGGCCCGTCGACGCGGGACATGATCGCGTCCGAAGTTGAGGGAGATCCTGCGCGAATGGCCGAGATGGCCGAGCTATTAGGCTATAGTTTAGACACGGGCCTGTTTTTACCGAGCAGTCTCGTGATCGCAGAGACGGTATCCACAGTTGCAGATGCAATGTTGGGGCTTTTGCCTGATGTGGCAAAGCCGGACCTGATTGCGCGTATGAAAGCGGCGACCATGCATGTGCCGCAAGTGGAACCAACGCCGTTGCGGCCCGTCTTGGATGCGTTGCGCAATATGGGTTTGACGCTTGGTGTCGCGACCAACGATGCAGAGGAACCAGCCCGCGCCAATCTGGCTCACGTCTTAGATATGTTTGATTTCATCGCCGGTTTTGACAGTGGCTTTGGCGGCAAACCGGCGCCGGGTCAGTTGTTGGGGTTCTGCGCGCAGACTGGCCTTACGCCTGCCGCGTGCATCATGGTTGGCGACAGTGTGCATGATCTCGCGGCGGGTCGTGCCGCTGGTATGAGGTGTGTTGGGGTGCTGACCGGACCTGCGCAGCGGGCTGATCTTACGCCGCATGCGGACGTTGTGCTGGGAACAATTGCGGAATTGCCAGCGTGGATCGCCTTGCAAAGCGCTGGCTGACATCGGAAAACGACACATTTTGTCGCGAAAGCGCTGCGAAAGCGGCGTGGGCCTGCCAAGCTTGATGAAACTGGTTTGAGCAAGAGGCAAGATCATGGGTGATACACCACGTAAACGGGGCGGTGGCCGCGCAGGGAACGCAAGCCGCAGAGGGACATCTGTGATCGACCAGATGCCGTGGCGCATTCCCGTCAATACCGACAACCCGACAGAGCCGCTTGATCCCGAAGGTGTCGCCGCGATCCACAATGGTGCCATGACCATTCTCGAAGACATCGGTATTGAATTTCTGAACGAAGAAGCCCTAGCACTGTTCAAAAAAGCGGGGTGCACCGTCAACGGAACCAACGTGCGTATGGGCCGCGAGTGGGTGATGGAAATGTTGGGCCACGCGCCTGCGCAATTCGACATCACGCCGCGCAATCCAGATCGTAAGATCACCATTGGTGGCAAACATATGTTGTTTGGCAATGTATCGTCGCCGCCGAATTATTTTGACCTTGAGATCGGCAAAAAGGTAACGGGCAACCGTGAACAATGCGCCAATCTGCTCAAGCTGACGCAGTATTTCAACTGTATCCATTTCGCGGGCGGATATCCGGTTGAACCGCAAGACATCCACGCCTCTGTCCGGCACTTGGACGTGCTGTATGACAAGCTGACGCTGACCGATAAATCCATGCACGCCTATAGCCTTGGCAAAGAACGTGTTGAGGACGTGATGCAGATGGTCCGCATCGCGGCGGGTCAAACCGAAGACGAATTCGAAGCCAAACCGCATATGTACACCAACATCAACTCGACCTCGCCGCTTAAGCACGATGTGCCGATGATCGACGGATGCTTGCGTTGTGTGCGACGCGGGCAAGTTGTTGTTGTTACCCCGTTTACGCTTGCCGGTGCGATGGCGCCTGTGACGATGTCGGGTGCTGTGACGCTGTCGATTGCAGAAGCTTTGTCGGCCATTGCCCTGTTCCAGTACGTCCGCCCCGGTGCGCCTTGCGTCATCGGGACATTCACCAGCAATGTCGATATGAAATCTGGCGCGCCGGCCTTTGGCACACCTGAATACATGCGGGCCACCCAAATGACGGGGCAGATGGCGCGTTTCTACGGCCTGCCGATGCGCGCATCTGGTGTCTGCGCGGCCAATGTGCCTGACGGCCAAGCCATGTGGGAAACTTCCAATTCGCTGTGGTCTGCGGTGCAGTCCGGCACGAATATGGTCTACCACGGCGCGGGTTGGCTCGAGGGGGGCCTCATCGCCTGTCCCGAAAAATTCATCATGGACTGCGAAGTTATCCAGATGATCCAGCGCTACATGGAACCAGAAATCGTGGCGACGACACCCGACGATATTGCCATTGACGCGATTCGCGAAGTCGGACCAAACGGGCACTTCTTTGGCATCCAACACACCCAAGATCGTTACGAAAACGCATTTTATGGACCGATTGTATCCGACTGGCGTAACTTTGAAGCATGGGAAGACGCCGGCGCAGAGTGGACAGCTGAACGCGCCCACCACAAATTCAAAGAGATCATCAACACTTTTGAAGCCCCAGAAATGGACGAAGGTATCCGTGAGGAACTGCAATCTTTTGTGGCAAAGCGGAAAGAAGAAGGCGGCGCGCCGACGGATTTCTAGGGGTTATTTGCCTACGCAATTCACAACGGTATCCGCCATCGCTTGCAGCGTGTTGATATAATGATCGGCCCCAAGCGGGACGTCAGCCCCTATAAGGTCAATCATGCCTGAGTTGGCAGCCGTGCCTTCCACAATCACGGCTGTCCATCTGTCACTGATCTCTGGATCGGCCAAAACGCAGGCCACGTCGGGTAGATTTCGCAGCTGCGCTATATGCGCTGGGCCCGGAGAATTGGCAGCAGCATCGGCAATCGTGGCAACGCTCAACAGGTCAAATGCATCCTCAAAATACCCATAAGCATCGTGCGGCCAAATGATCGGCTGCCCAGATGCCGGTGCAAGCCGCGCTTTTAGCGTGGTGCGTAGACGCATAAGCTCAGCCGCGTAACTTCCTGCGTTTGCTTGGTATTTTGCTGCGTTCGCCGGGTCAACGACGGCAAGCTGGTCCGCAATGTACCCAACCCAAACGGCAGCGACCGCAGGATCAATCCACGCGTGCGGATCGTAATCGCCATGTCCGTGGTCGTCATGATCGTCATTGTCATCGCCGTGGTCGTCATGCAATTCACGGCGGTCCCAGCCGGCCGTTTCAAGTAACTCAAGTGATATCGCATCCTTCGCCAAAGCCGCAATCGGGTCAGCCAGCCAAGGCGTCAAATCGTGACCGACCCAAATGATCAACTCCGCGTTTGACAAGGCCCGTGCATCGGATGGGCGCAGGGCATAACTGTGCGGATCTGCGCGCGGCGGCAGCAACAACGTCGGCGTACCAACGTCGCCCATAACTGCCGACACCAATCCGTGTATCGGGGCCAAGTCTGTTAGAACGCTGGGCGCAGCCACGGCTTGAGACGCGCAAGTAATTGCGGCAAAAATGGTTGTTAGACGCATGTGATCTTGTCCTTTGGGCTAAATGTTAGTACGTTGTGTGTTATAACATAACATGATGCGCAAGATGTCTTCATACCCAATCGGATTCACGGCCCATGATCACGCGCAATGCGTGAAATCGGCGCTTGCTGCGGCCCAAGCGGTCTGTGCCAATCGCGGTGTGCAATTGACGCCAGTGCGTTTGCGCACCCTCGAGATTTTGTTGGAAGAACATGCGGCCATGGGCGCTTACGATGTGTTGGCACGGCTGAATGCAGAGGGGCTTGGGTCAAAACCACCTGTGGCCTACCGAGCGCTTGGATTTTTGGTGGACCAAGGTTTTGTGCACCGGATTGAGCAGCTCAATGCGTTTATCGCCTGTGCCCATCCCGAAGACGCGCATAGTCCGGCGTTCATGATCTGCCGCAGCTGTGGCACCGTGGCCGAAGCAAAGGCCCAGTCCGGAAAGTTTGCCCAATCAGCGGCGCAAACTGGATTTCAAATTGAACAGACTGTGATCGAGGCCGAAGGGCTGTGCCCGTCTTGCCAACCTCAGGTGCAGTCATGACCGCGCTATTATCTGCCACAGGCATCACGCTGCGACATGGTCAAAATACGGTTCTTGAAAACGTGAGCCTCGCGTTGACCGCAGGCGAGATCGTGACAATCGTCGGGCAAAACGGGTCCGGAAAATCGTCATTGTTGCGGGTACTAGTCGGCGCGCTTACACCACAGGCAGGGGTCGTGACGCGCAAGGCGGGCATGAGGGTCGGCTATGTCCCGCAGAAATTACACATCGACCCCACGATGCCGATGACAGTGCGCCGGTTTTTGGATTTGCCAAAACGCGTCGACACGGATGCGGCGATGCAGGCGTTGCTGACAGCAGGTGTGCCAGAAACTGGCAATCGGCAAATGACCCAGCTGTCGGGCGGGCAGTTTCAACGGGTGCTACTGGCACGCGCGCTTTTGGGTAAGCCCGATGTCTTGATGCTCGACGAGGCGACGCAAGGCTTAGACCAACCCGGATCGGCACGGTTCTACCGTCAAATTGAAGACGTGCGCCGCGACTTAGGCTGCGCCATTTTGATGGTCAGCCACGAACTGCACGTCGTCATGAGCGCCTCTGATCGTTGAACGTGCATGTCTGTTGCGAAGGAACGCCAGACGTCGTCTCGGCAGCCCCTGCGTACCGCGAATTATTTGGCACTGGCACTGGCGGCGCGCTGGCGCTTTACCGCCATGAACACGACCATCACCACCATCATGATCACGAGGATGCGCAGTAATGTTGGACGATTTTATGATCCGCGCTGGGCTGGCGGCCCTTGGCGTGGCGATGGCCGCTGCGGTGTTAGGGTGCTTTGTCGTCTGGCGACGCATGGCCTATTTTGGCGATGCAACGGCGCATGCGGCGGTGCTTGGAGTGGCAATGGCGTTAATGTTCGGCTGGTCGATCTTTGCTGACGTAGGGCTTGTCGCGCTGACAATGGCTGTTTTGATCTACGGCCTGACGGGACGCGGCCAAGCAGTTGACACGATATTGGGCGTTTTGTCACATGGGGCGCTTGCAACAGGGCTTGTGGCGGTCACGCTGATCCCTGGTCAACGGGTTGATTTGGATGCATATTTATTTGGTGACGTTCTGACAGTGACACGCATGGACGTCGCGATCATCTGGGCCGGAGCAGCTTTGGTGATGGGGGTATTGTGGTCGCATTGGACTGCGCTTTTGACTGCGACGCTGAACCCTGATTTGGCCAGTGCATCAGGGATAAACCCGCGCCGTGAGCACTTGATCCTAACGCTCTTATTGGCCGCCGTGGTCGCCGTGGCGATTAAGGTGGTGGGGGCGTTGCTGATCACTGCACTCCTGATTATTCCTGCCGCCGCGGCGCGCGGATTTACGCGGACACCTGAACAAATGGCAGGCTTGGCGGCGGTGTTAGGCGGTATCTCTGCAGTCGGCGGGCTGCGGGTGGCGGTCATGCTCGACACGCCGGTGGGCCCGACAATTGTCTGCGTAGCTGCTGCACTTTTTGCGGTTGGCACCGTGGTGACCAAGCTACGGTCAGTCGGCGTTTAGACGTCCAACCAAAGCGTGACAGGGCCGTCATTGACCAGATCAACTGCCATATCGGCGCCGAATTCACCTGTTGCGACAGTGATATCTAGCGCTTGCATGTCGGCGATAAACTGTTGGTACAGCGCACGGCCATCGTCAGGTGGGGCGGCCATGGAAAACCCCGGCCTGTTGCCGCGCGACGTGTCGGCCGCAAGCGTGAACTGAGACACGATCAGTGCGGATCCACCTATGTCTTTCAACGACAAGTTCATCTTACCTGCGCCATCTTTGAAAATGCGTAGTTTTGAGACTTTGGCGGCAAGCTGCGCGGATTGGGCTGGCATGTCACCCTTCATTGCGCAGACAAGTATCAAAAGACCCTGTTCAATTGCACCAATTGTGTGACCATCGACGGTTACATGCGCGCGAGTGACGCGTTGGATCAGCGCTCTCATAGCTCGGACGCCCACGGCGGGTTGGCACCTGCGCGCGACACGGTGATAGCCGCGACCTTAGCACCAAATGCTGCGGCCTTCGTCAGATCGGACATCGCGGCATGGGGCAGGGCTGCTTTGGTCAGCAGGCCTGCGGCGTGCAAATCGGCCAGAAATCCGGCGCTGAACGTATCACCTGCGCCGACTGTATCGACGACCTTGGCCTTCTTGGCGGGCACATGGGCGGTGCCATTGCGGGTCAGAACGGTCACACCTTCGGACCCACGGGTAAGTAGAATAACCTGCACGTTGGTGCCTTTGAACAGGGCAGTAGCGTCAGTGCCTCCCGTGATCCATTCCAGATCTTCATCGGATGTTTTGATGATGTCGGCGGATGCGAACATGTTTGTCAGACGGGCGCGATAAGCGGCCTCGTCGGTGATAAAGCTAGGGCGGATATTTGGGTCGATCATCGTGACAGACGTGTCCGACACACGGTCCATCAACGCAGCATAGGCGCTTGCGCAGGGTTCAACGACTAGGCTGATCCCACCAAAGAAAACCGCGTCGGCCTGCGTTTCAGGCAAGTCAGCGGGCTGCAACATGCGCCCAGCCGTGTTTTCGTCGTAAAATGCATAAGACGCATGGCCATCGGTGAGCGTGACAAAGGCCAATGTGGATGGGCGATCTGCGATATGCGCGGGGCTGCTGTCGACCCTTGAAGCCGCCAATTCAGCGCGCAGAATGTCACCAAACAGATCCGATGACAGTCCCGAAAAAAACTGCACCGGCGTATTCAGGCGGCCCAACGCAATGGCCGTGTTAAACACCGATCCACCGGCATGTGGGGCAAAGCCCGCGCCACCTGTTGTGGCCTCGCACGGCAACATATCGATTAAGGCTTCGCCTGCACAAAGGATCATACCGCTCTCCATTTCTATTGGTTGTTAGCGATAACATATCCGGCAATAAGCGCAACAATTAGGCCGAGTAAAACGGCAAATGTAATCTTCCAAGCCGAATAGGGCCGTTCGCCCTGCACGCGCCCAGTGCGGCCATTCACGACAAACCGGAACGCGCGACCACGGTATTTATAGGCCGCCAGCCAGACGGGCAGCAGGATATGCTTGAACGTCACATCAGCCACGGCGGTATCTACGTCCGACACGCGCTGTTCGTCACCGCCGATATCATATTTGACGTCCCGTAGGATCATGCGGTCCATGAAATCACGGGCCTCAGTGAAGCCGTCGGTCAGCTCAACCTGATACCCTTCGGCACGAAAACCTGCCAGATAGTCAGGCTTGTAGGGCTCTAAAGCCGACAGATCCCATGGCTCTAACCCATCGGTATATTTCTTTGGTAGGCTCTTGGATGCAAGCACCAATACGTCATCAAAGAACCGACCAACGCGGCCAGATGCAGGGCGCCAGCGCGTTTTGCGTACGCGGACTTGCTTGGCTTTGCCGTCGCGCATGACTGTGCGGTTTTCGTAATAATGGGTGCCACGCTGGCCGCTGTACTGGCTTTTGGTATCGGCATCAAACGTCCAATAAGGCACGTAGATACCGTTCATCTTGCGGCCCTTTCGGGCGTAATCCATCAGGCCATTTGGCGCAAACCAAAGGCTGCCAAGCCAATCGGTTAAGGCAGCACGTGCTGCGGTTTCATCCATCGCGAAGGGCAGTAACCCGCGCGGTTTGATATGGCGATGTGTGCCAGTGCCCCCGACCACAGGGGTCGCGCAGAACGGGCATTCAGCTGCGTGCATATTGGCATCAAATTCGGTCGTTGCGCCACAATTCGGGCAAGTTGAAACACGCGTTTCCTCAATCTCTTCTTCTGACAGCTGATTGGCGGTAGCGGCGCGAAAATCTAGCTCTTTGATGCCGCCGTGCGCGTGTTGGGTGCCTTCAATCGGTTGCGCACTGCCGCAATGATCACACTGCAATTGACGTGCAATGGGATCAAAGCGCAGGTCAGACCCGCAGGTTTCACAGGGGAAACGGTGTTCAGCAGTCATTGTGCTATTGGCGCTTTGATCCACGGATGTCACTTATCCAGCAGGCGGTGGAGGCGGCATGACGGTGAACAATTGCGCCAGTTCAGACACATCCTCGGCGCGCATCCAGCCGTCTTGGCCTTGGGTCCAGACCATGCTGTCGCGGGTCATGCCACCGTCTGTGACCTTGCGGCCCATCGCGGCCTTGGAAAACGGTCCCGTCACATCACCGGCAACGGCAATATGCCAAACATGTTCGACTGGCGGCGGCGGTGGAGGCGGCGGCGTTGGGGCCGCCCCCCAAGGGCCAGCCTGCATTTGCGTGGCCATCGCCATGCCCATTCCCATGCCAAGACCGGCACCCATGCCGCCCCCACCATTTGGGTTGGACGCCGCAGTAGTCATCGCCTCAGATGTGGAATACTGCATGAAATTGCCCAGATCACCGGCGATCCCCATAGACGTCCGTTTGTCCAAAGCTGCTTCAACTGCGGGGGGCAGGCTAATGTTTTCGATATATAGCTCGGGGATGGCCAGGCCGTATTGCGCCATCGTGGTGGAAATAGATGTCGCAACCAGTTTGCCAAGATCAGCCGTGTTTGCTGCCATATCCAGCACAGGAATGCCGGACGATGCAATCACGCGGCTGAACTCTTGCACGATGATGTTGCGCACCTGATAGCTGATCTCATCCATGGTAAATTCACCGTCGGTGCCGACAATTTCGCGCAGGAACACGGCAGGGTCGGACACTTTGACGGTATAAGTACCAAATGCACGAATACGTGTCGGACCAAATTCAGGGTCACGTAACATGATCGGGTTTTTCGTGCCCCATTTCAGGTCGGAAAAACGGGTGGTGTTGACGTAATACACTTCGGACTTGAACGGGCTTTTAAAACCGTGATCCCAATGGTTCAGCGTCGTCAGGATCGGCATGTTGTTGGTTTCCAACATATACAGACCTGGTGTGAACACATCGGCCAGCTGGCCTTCATGGATGAAAACAGCGGCCTGTCCTTCACGCACGGTCAGCTTGGCGCCGTATTTAATCTCGTGGGCTTCGCGCTCGAACCGCCAAACCATTGTGTCGCGGGTGTCGTCGGTCCAGTGGATGACGTCGATGAACTCACCGGTTAGAAAATCGAAAATGCCCATGTGTTCTGGCTCCTTTGGTCAAATGTCGGGTCAGCTTGCGCTTTCCGTCGTCAATTCAGTTGCGATTTGGCGTACAATCGGAGACGCCTCTGTGGCGCTCATGCCGTTGCGTAGACGCGGGTCGTATAGCATGCGCAGCAACATCTCGTCATGTGTGGTTAACAGGCCAAACTCTTCGTCGTCGTTAAAAATCGATGGGCGGGCCGCCGGGCTATCATTAGGCAACCCAAGTCCTTGGGCCAATTCTTCGTGGATGCACGATTTGCGCAGCAGATCAGGGTGTTCGCCGCGAATAACGGCAATTGCTTTGCTATAGGTGGATTTTCCAGCAGCGGAGAATGCGACGACGATGCAAAGCTGATTGGACGGCAAGCCAAGGATCGCACGCATCGAGCTTGGGCCGATACCGGGGACCAATTGGCGCAAACGGGCCTCTGATCCAAGACGATCACCTTCGTTTAAGAACATGACGTAGAAATTGGGGTTTGCGTCTGACATCGTGATTGGATGCCCCGTAACACGCGCCAAGCGTTTCGCGTATTTGGCGACTTCAAAACGGTCGGACAGGCGTTGATCAGCGGGAATCGAATCGCCAAATTCAACCGACATGCGGACCGGACCGGTCCACCTACTTAGGGTCGATGCGGTCGGACGTGCACGCAAAATGCCACCGTCGCTGACATATTCATCAAACAATGCAATCCGCACAAAATTACGCGCAAGCTGGGTATCCGTAAACGGTGTATCCGGTCCGCCGCCGTCAACCCGCAACAAGCCGCGGCTGACCAGACCGTTTTCGATCCGTGTGTAATAGGTGCGCAACGCGTCGCTTCGCGCCGATGGGGTACTAGCGACGGGCGCCAGCGGGG
Source organism: uncultured Loktanella sp. (assembly GCA_913061335.1). Taxonomy (GTDB): domain Bacteria; phylum Pseudomonadota; class Alphaproteobacteria; order Rhodobacterales; family Rhodobacteraceae; genus Yoonia. The sequence goes on along the minus strand of CAJXTP010000008.1, from coordinate 11,898 downwards.
CGATCCCTACATTTGCCGACTGCACGCGCGGCGCCGCTGGCACAGTACACGAAGCCAGAGCCAAAAGCCCTATCAGAAAAAATGAACCACCCCGAATTGTCACTTATTCGCCCGCCGCTGTGCCGATGGTATCGCCAGTGCCAGTTTTGCGGGCCTTGGCTGATGCCAGCGTTGTCTTCAACTCCGCCTCCATCTTCTTCAGCTCCGCTTCGGCCTCAGCGCGCTTGCGTTTGCCTTCATCGGCGATCTCAAGGCTTTCGTTGATTGTGGCGATCAAGTTGGCGTTGGCATCTTTCACAGCGTTTATATCAAACACACCGCGTTCCATTTCCTGACGGATAACCTTGTTGGCATCGCGCAGGTTTTGCGCGTTGGACGTCAGCAATTCATTGGTCAAATCATTGGCATCGCGCACCGCTTCTGCGGCTTCCGCAGAGCGTTGGATGGTGACTGCCTGAGCCAATTGCGTTTCCCAAAGCGGCACCGTGTTCACAAGTGTCGAATTGATCTTGGTCACCAGCGACTTGTCATTTTCCTGCACCAGACGGATTGATGGCAAGGATTGCATCGTCACTTGACGGGTCAGTTTAAGATCATGCACGCGGCGTTCCAGATCATCACGGGCTGAGCGCATGTCGCGTAGTTCTTGCGCCATCATCACGGCCTTATTTTCGGCGGCTTTGGAAACCTGCAATTCCTTCTTTGGAATGACTTTGGTATCCAGTTCGTCAAGCTTGGCTTCACCTGCCGCGATATAAAGCGCCAGTTCTTCGTAGAACTGCAGCGTTTTATCGTACAGCATATCAAGGCTTTCGATGTCCTTCAGTAGGACGTGTTCGTGGCGCAAAAGATCATCAGTGATATTATCGATCTGGCCCTGAACATTTTCAAATTTAGCAACAAATTTTGCCATTGGGGCTGCGCGGCCCAACAGTTTTTCCCACCATGACCGCTGGCGGCGCACGTCCAGCTCGGACACGGAAAATCCACGAATGGTACTGACAATGTTGCGCAAGCTGTCGCCGGCAGGGCCGACATCTTTGTTGCGCACGCCAGCCAGCATGGCTTGGCTTATCACTTGCAGTTCAGCTTGCGCGCCAGAGCCAAAGGACACAATTGAATGTGTATTGGACATGTCGACTTCGGCCATGCGGCGCTTAATTTCAGCGGTTGTTGGCTTGTCAGCAGCGGCCATCGTGACCAGCTCGCCTTTGGGTTCTGCCAGCACAACGGCAGTCACTTTTTCAACATCGGCCAGCGTGGCCTCGGCTTTTTTGCGGATCGTATCAGACATATATTGTCCCCCTTATACTATTTCAGACTGCCGCCTTCGCGGTTCATTTTATGCTGACGCCTTCGCGATGCAATCGGTCGCGCAGCACTTTGATTTCGATATCCATGTCGCTTTTGTCATCGAGCAACATTTTATTCGTGCGGGCCGCAAAGTTCTGCTCAAGGTCGCCAAGCAACGCCTCGTAATCAGTGCGGGCCTCTTTGTTTTTTGATCGGCGGTAGACATCGACAAACTTGATTGTCGCGTCCTTAGCACCCATCAGATAGACGCCCAAAAACTTGCGGGCACCTGTCAAGTCGCGCGGATCTTCTTCGACAGTGCGGATCATCTTGCGGGCGGCGGCTTGGAATGCGCCAACGCGAACGTCCAGCGCGCGATCATTAAGCCCGTCGATCTGGTCTTTCATGACCGACAGATGCGACTCGGCCTCGTCCACAACGCGGGCGACGCGGTCTTGTTGGAATGTATCGATGCCTTGCATGCGTTTGTCGCGCATCGGGTCTAGGCCAAATGCAGCGACGTGAACGGCAACACCTGCGATGCCGTATAACAAGGCCGCTGGAATATTTGCATGGTGGGCATATGATGCCAGCGCGACACCGACGCCAGTCAATGCAGACGCCATCAACTTGCGCGGAATTGCCGGGCGGCGGGCGACCTTGCGGGCATTATATGCCGCCTCGGCGCGCAGACCTTCGCCAAGCAACCATGCAGATGAAACAAGCGCAGCCGCGCCGACAAGCCCGACTATCAAAGACACAGGTCCGTCCGAAAACGTCGTTGCCACCAGTACAATCGCAGGCGGAAACAACACGCCAATACGACCAGCGCTTGCATCCACTTCGCGGTCATCAGTCACTACATCGGTTGCGCCGGACCCATCAGGACTAAATTTACCACCAAATTTTTTGGCCATACTTAAAGTGCCCCCAGCCAGCCGGACGTCACGCCAAATAGCAAGACGATCAAAACGACATAAGCGCCGCGTTGGATAGATTTTGACATGTCGTCCCCCTAAACTAGGCAGTTAAGCACGAATGCGCGCAATTACGAATGTTTCTGCAACGCTTTGCGCTCGGCGTTCAGCTTGCGTGAATACCCTGACTGAATGATTTCCACAGCGACAAGGACGACCACAGAGAAGTAGAAAGTCGATTTGGACATCGGGATGATTTCCTTGCCAAAGACTTTGATATTCAGCGCCTCGTTGTGCATCGCATGACCCGCCGCAGGGCCAGCTTCACCCAGCAACACAACACCGACGATCAGCAAAATGAACAGGCCAAGGACCTCGTACATGCGGTTCTTTTCCAAAAACTTTGTGACGCCGTCAGCCAGCAAAAGCATCGCGAGACCTGATAGGATGATCGCAATTGCCAAGATCGGGAACACATCCGTAATCGCCAGCGCTGAAAGGACACTATCAAACGAGAAGATCAAGTTCATGATCACGATCATCACGACGACCTGCGTGGCGGACTTGCCGGATTTGCCCGAAACGTCGTGATCCAATTGATCAAACGACAGCATATGACCGATCTCTTTTACAGCCGTATACATGATGAAAATACCACCAATGATGAACACGCATGTGGCGAAGTTCACGCCGCCTTCGATCACGCCTGTCCAGTCAAAGATATAGAACGGCGCGGACATTGCATCGATCAGCTGGATCATTGTGAACAGCAAGACGACCCGCAAAGCGACGGCAATTAAGATGCCCCACATACGCACAGATTTCTGCTGCGCGACGGGTGCGCGCTTACTTTCGATTGAGATATAAAGCAGGTTATCAAAACCCAAAACCGCCTGCAAAAAGCAAAGCATGATCAGGTTAGTCGCATTTTCGAGCGTTAATAAGTCGGCCACTGTCGTTTTCCCCAGTTAATTTGTTGCCACATTACATGCACAACGCGGGGCTAGCGGCAAGGTTCAACCTTAGCGCTTTTTCCCCGCAGGTGCGTTACGCTTGGGCCGATTGACGACACGGCGCTTGGGCGCTGGCTCTGGTCGGGCGCCAAGGCCAAGCTGGTCGCGGACGACACGGCTTTTGACTTCTTCGACGTCGCCTTGCTTAAGATCACCCAATTGGAACGGGCCATAGCTGACGCGGATCAAGCGGTTCACGACCACGCCGATGGCTTCCATCGTGCGGCGGATCTCGCGGTTTTTACCTTCGCGGATCGACACAGTCAGCCAGGCGTTGGCGCCTTGCTGGCGGTCAAACGTGACGATCATCGGCTGATAATGGATGCCTTCGACGGTGATGCCTGCGCGCAGCTCGTCAAGGCGTGCCTCGGACACAGACCCATTGATGCGCACGCGGTAACGGCGCAGCCAGCCAGTGGATGGCAATTCCAGTTTTCTTTTGATTTCCCCGTCGTTTGTCAACAACAACAACCCTTCGGAGTTGATATCAAGACGGCCAATAGACATGACGCGTGGCATGGATTCGGGCAGGGCGCCAAACACCGTCGCGCGGTCTTTTTCATCGCGTTCCGAAGTCACCAAACCAGCGGGTTTGTGGTAAATCCAGATGCGGGGTTCTTCGGGGGCGCCGACGCGCTTGCCGTCGACAACGATTTTGTCTTCGGCTGTCACGTTCAACGCAGGCGATGTGATCGTCTTGCCGTTGACCGATACGCGGCCTTCTTCAATCATTGTCTCGGACACGCGGCGGCTTGCGATGCCTGCGCGGGACAATACTTTGGCGATACGGTCGCCCTTTGGGGTGTCATTTGTCATATATAGTGCCTTACGGGGCGGGCGCGTCCGGCGCAATCGGCTTTGTACCCGCCACAGAGGTCGCGCAGCCGAAAAAGTGGCGTTGATACGTGACATTCAGGCCTGCGGCACGCAAAGCATCGGCCATATGGGCGCAATCGCCAAAGTTTTGAGTGTAGGCTCCAATCATGCTAAAGTCTTGAGCGCCATGCAGAAAAACCCGTTCCAGCAGGGGCAATGCGCGGTCAAGATAGGCACGGTAGAGCGGGCGGAGCAGCCATCCTTTGGGATCAGACGCCTCGATCAAGGAAAAGCAGCCGCCCTCGCGCAAAATACGGGCAATTTGATGGGCAAGCACGGTTTGCTGGTCGGCGTTAAAAGTTTTTAGCCCGAATGTGGCCACGACCATATCAGCGGAACTTGTGGGCAGATCGGTGTCCAACGCGTTGGCGTTGAGATGCGTAATCTGACGGGATCGCGTTTGATGCAGACGCGTGACTGCATGAGCGTGCATGTTCGGTGAAATATCGATAGCGGTGATCTGAGCGCGCGGAAATGCGTCGAAAACATGTGGCCATATTTCACCAGTTCCTGCCATAAGATCAACGATTTGTGGGCATTTCGGGGCGCGTTTTGTAACCTGACCATTTTGGATGCGGGCGACCTGAGATTGGCCACGCAGGCGGTCCACGCAGTGGCGTCGCCATAGCCACACAAAGCCAAATGAGGATACCGCGCTCCACCGTCGATAACGCAGAGAACAGCGGTCAAATAGGGCGGCGACGTAGGCCGGATCATAGATTTCGTCGGTCATGCCGTTACACTGGCTGCGCAATTGGGGGGTTGCAAGGCAAGGTCGCGATAAGGCATGAAAACCTATGACATTTACCAGCCATATGGATGCGGCCATGGCCGAGGCAATCGCTGCGGGGGACCGTGGCGAAGTGCCTGTTGGTGCCGTGATCGTCGGTCCGCAAGGCGTTGTTGCTAAAGCAGGAAACCGGACCCGAGAACTAAATGACCCGACGGCTCATGCAGAGGTCTTGGCGATCCGTGCGGCGTGTCAGGCGCTGGGGCAAGAGCGGCTGTCAGGCTATGATCTTTACGTAACGTTAGAGCCGTGCCCGATGTGTGCGGCCGCAATTTCCAATGCGCGGATCGGGCGGTTGTATTACGGGGCATCAGACCCAAAATCGGGTGGCGTCGCACAGGGGCCACGGGTGTTTTCCCATGCGCAGTGCCATCACAAGCCAGAGGTTTACGACGGCATTGGCGCTGCGGCGTCAGAGGCGTTATTGCGCGATTTCTTCGCTAAAAAGCGTATATGATTTGCATAAGTTTTACATAAGTTTTGCATATGCCGCTTGATAGCAGGTCTATAACGACATATTTCCGTTTTGAAATGTTTAATTTGTTGGGTGGCCGTAATGCAAAAACGAACAGTTGGACTGGTGTCTTTAGGGGCGGTCGTACTGATCGCAGGCGGCGTGGTTGTCGGCCTGACGTCGATGGGCGGCATGCATAACGTGATGTCGAACCTGATGGGCGAAAAAATGATACATAATGTCATTGGCACCCCGATGTTAAATGGCGTGGATACCGATGAGGTCGAGGTCGCTGAATTGCGCGCCATGTTCGAGAACCACAAAGATCTGACGCGCACGGTTGAAAACCTGCCTAACGGTATTCGTACTGTGACAGAGACTGACAATCCTGACCTGCGTGAATTGTTGGTCGGCCATGTCGCGGGCATGATCCAGCGGGTGGATGACCAGCGCGATCCGCAAATTCCAATTCAAAGCCAAACCTTGGACGTATTGTTCGAAAACTCAGAGTCCATCGTGACCGAAATCGAGATGACGGCCACAGGGATCGCGGTTGTGCAAACATCAGATGACCCTGATGTTGTTGCCGCGTTGCAAACACATGCCGCAGAGGTCAGCGATTTGGCGGCCCGCGGTATGCAGGCAGCCCATGACGGTATGGCCGCTCGCGACCACTAGGCGCCAGTATGGTCGCCCCACGCACAGGGCAAAAGGTGTTCCTTTTGTCCTGCGTGGCCCGACCCTGTGGGTGGGTACGGCTTGGCCTGAAATATCGCGTGACAGGCGAATGCCGCACGGGTAAACGAGCGGTCAAACTTATCCCCCATCCGGAGGCCCGCCCATGTCGATTGACACCGAAACCGCCCGCCGCGTCGCCAAATTGGCCCGCATCAAGGTTGAAGATGACGCGCTGCCCGCATTGGCGCAGGAATTTTCCGCCATTCTGGGCTTTATCGAGCAACTTAATGAAGTTGACGTTGATGGCATTGAGCCGATGACTTCTGTTACTCCGCAGCGCCTAAAACGCCGCACCGATGTTGTGACTGATGGCAGCCAGCAAGCCGCCGTGATGAAAAACGCCCCTGATGCCCGTGAAGGGTTTTTTGCTGTGCCTAAGGTGGTTGAATAATGACTGATCTGTCCAAGCTGACTATTGCCTCTGCCCGAGACGCACTGCGCAAAGGGGATGTATCATCCGCTGAATTAACGAACGCCTATTTGGGCGCGATCGAAGGCGCTGGCGCGTTGAACGCGTTTGTCCATCACACCCCTGATATTGCAAATGTACAAGCCGCTGCCGCTGATGTCAGGATTAAATCCGGCGACGCGCCTGATATGTGCGGTATTCCACTGGGCATCAAAGATCTGTTTTGCACCAAAGGTGTCCCGTCGCAGGCCGCGTCTGGTATTTTGAACGGGTTCAAGCCCGAATACGAATCCACTGTCACAACCCAGTTGTTTGACGCGGGTGCCGTGATGTTGGGCAAGCTCAACATGGACGAATTTGCCATGGGGTCGTCGAATGAGACATCCGTTTATGGCAACGCCGTGAACCCGTGGAAAAGTGATGACCGCGCGCTGACCCCTGGTGGATCATCGGGTGGGTCTGCCGCTGCTGTTGCCGCTGATCTTTGTCTTGGTGCCACGGGAACTGACACGGGCGGATCGATCCGTCAGCCTGCCGCGTTCACGGGTATTACTGGCATCAAGCCGACCTATGGCCGCGTGTCCCGTTGGGGTGTCGTCGCGTTTGCATCGTCGCTTGATCAGGCTGGTCCGATGACCAAAGACGTCCGTGATAGCGCAATTATGCTCGAGGCGATGTGTGGTCACGACCCCAAAGACAGCACCAGCATGGACATGGCTGTGCCGAATTTTGAGGCCGCTTTGACGGGCGACATTAAGGGTAAAGTCATTGGTATTCCAAAAGAATATCGCATGGACGGAATTCCTGCTGCGATTGAAAAGCTTTGGGAAGACGGCACTGCGATGCTGAAAGACGCGGGCGCTGTCATTCGTGACATCACGCTGCCGCACACCAAATACGCGCTGCCCGCATATTACGTGATTGCCCCTGCCGAGGCATCGTCGAACCTTGCGCGTTATGACGGTGTGCGCTTTGGTCACCGCGCCAAGCTGGACGCTGGCGACGGCATCACGGAGATGTATGAAAAGACCCGCGCCGAAGGTTTTGGTGCCGAGGTCCAGCGCCGCGTGATGGTTGGGACATATGTTCTGTCCGCTGGTTTCTACGACGCTTATTACAACCGCGCCCGTAAGGTCCGTGCGTTGATTAAGCGTGACTTTGATCAGGTGTTTGCCGCTGGCGTTGACGCGATCCTGACGCCTGCAACCCCGTCTGCCGCGTTTGGTTTGGGTGAAATGGTCGATGCTGATCCGATCCAGATGTATCTGAATGATGTGTTTACCGTGACCGTCAACCTTGCAGGTTTGCCCGGTATTGCGGTGCCTGCTGGCGTTGATGCCAATGGCTTGCCGCTTGGGCTTCAGCTGATTGGCCGTCCGTGGGAAGAAGGCGATCTGCTGAATGTCGCTTATGCGCTGGAACAGGCTGCTGGATTTGTAGCCAAGCCGCAAAAGTGGTGGTAAAGCCCGTAAAACCGTTGGTTTAGGATAGGTGAATATCGTGAAAATGCTTGGAATTGCAGTTATCGGCATGGTCGTTTTGCAGGCCTGCACCCCGCCTGTGCCCGCAAGCAATGCAGGGCCGGGGTTTAACAGCGCTGCCGATTTCGCCATGGAACGTGCCCGCCGGGATACGGCGTTGGCCGCCTCTGGGTCCACGACATTCGGCTCCCCTGCGCCTGTGCAAACGGGTGCGATTGGGGCAACTGATCTGGCCGCTGTTGGCATTGGTCAAACTGCGCCAATTGGCGCGCCGATGTCGGCGATAAGCCCATCGGCTAGCGTGGCGGCGGCTCCTGTACGCGCAAGCAACAATGGCGCGATTTCGGACGAGCAAGAGTTTAGCGCCGTCTCCGGACGCGAATCAATCGAGTCGGATGCGCAACGCCGCGCGGCCCTAGCTGCGGCCCGCGAGCAAATCCAGCCAACTGCATTGCCGACCCGTCCAGCAAATACTGGCCCCAATATTGTTGAATACGCGTTAAATGCACCCAACCAAATGGGCCAAGAATGGTATGCGCGGTCGATCTTTGGGACCCAAGGCCGATTTCAGCGTAACTGCGTAAAATATATGTCGCCAGATGCAGCACAGCGCGATTTCTTGGCTATTGGTGGACCTGACCGCGACCGCAAAGGCCTTGATCCTGATGGCGATGGCTTTGCCTGTGGCTGGGATCCTGCGCCGTTCTTGTTGGCAGCAGGCCGCTGACGCGCCTGACCCACCCGCCCTCTAACTTCTTGTCGCCCAATTTTGGGCCGCGCAAGGGTGGGGCGGTGCCGACGATCATCGTCATTCACTATACGGCCATGCCGGACACAGCAGCCGCCTGCCGCACCCTGTGCAACCCTGACACCGAAGTATCCGCCCATTACCTGATTGCCCCCGACGGAGAGATTATATCGCTGGTGGCCGAGGAAATGCGCGCGTGGCATGCGGGCGCTGGGCGTTGGGGGGGTGTCACGGATGTGAACTCTGCGTCTATCGGGATCGAGCTGTCCAATGATGGGTATTCGCCGTTTTCTGCGCCGCTGATGGATAGCCTTTGTGATTTAGTCGCAGGCATCATGACCCGTTGGGATATTCCGGCGCACCGCGTTATCGGGCATTCAGACATGGCCCCAGGCCGTAAAATCGACCCAGGCGCGCGGTTCGACTGGCAGCGTTTGGGCCGGATGGGTTTGGCTGTGTGGCCTGCCGCGGTTGATCCGGCCCCGTTGGATCAGTTTGTGCCGCTTATGCAGCGTGCGGGCTTTACCGCCACTGACGACGTTGATCTGGCGCTGCACTGCTTTCGCCTGCATTACCGCCCGCATGCCCATGGGCCGCTATCAGCGGCTGACATGGCTTTGCTTACTGATCTGGCACACCGATTCCCCGTTGACGCAAACGCGCCCAGCACGTAGCTGGCAGATGCGGGTGGTCGGATGGTCGCGGGGTGGTAACACCTCGAGGAAAGTCCGGACTCCATGAAAAGCACGGTGCTGGGTAATACCCAGCGGGGGTAACCCTAGGGAAAGCGCCACAGAGAACAGACTGCCTTCTATATGGAGGTAACGGTGAAAAGGTGGGGTAAGAGCCCACCGCGGATGTGGCAACACAGACGGCATGGCAAGCCCCGCCGGGAGCAATGCCAAATAGGGGTCTCGTGTCGCTTGCGGCGTGGGTGCTTGGACCACAGAGACCCGGGTTGGCAGCTAGAGGCTGGTTGGTAACAATCAGTCCAGATGAATGATCATCTCGGGGCAGCAATGCCCTAGACAAAATCCGGCTTACAGACCACCCGCACTTTTCTACGCCGCTGGCCGCCGTTACGGCGCTTTGCGGTTGACTCGGGACCGTACGAGGGTAAAAGGCAGCTTAATCAGATAGACGTGCCACGCACCCCGCGTGGCTCTAAACCCAAGAAAGTGATGAGACATGGCGAAGCCTACCACCATCAAAATCCGCCTGAACTCCACTGCGGGAACTGGCCACTTCTACGTAACTAAGAAAAACGCGCGTACCATGACTGAAAAGATGGTCGTACGTAAGTATGACCCAGTTGTACGCAAGCACGTGGAATACAAAGAAGGCAAGATCAAGTAACTGATCGCCTCTTATTAGAATTTGAAAAGGGTCGTGCAGAAATGCGCGGCCCTTTTTGCTGTGGCGTATGAACGGTTGCTAATTGGTCAATCAACAAAAAAATGGGGCCGGTGCATCAGCACCGGCCCCGCTATTGTTTCAAACCTTTAGGTTTGATTATTCGCGGCCACCCATGAACATCAGCAGGAACTGGAACATGTTGATGAAATCAAGGTAAAGGCTAATCGCGCCCATAACGGCGGCTTTGCCCAGCCATTCGCTGTCGCCATGTGCGGCGTGTGCGATGTAGTCGTTCTTGATTTTCTGTGTGTCATAGGCGGTCAGACCAGCAAAGATCAGCACACCGATTGCGGACACAGCGAACATGATCGCAGGTGACTGCAGCCAGATGTTCACGATCATCGCGACGACAAGGCCGATAACGCCCATGATCAGAAAGCCACCCCAACCAGAGATGTCCTTCTTAGTGGTATAGCCATAAAGCGACAGTCCAGCAAAAGCGATCGACGTGATTAGGAATGTCTGCGCAATTGAAATCCCTGTGTACACTACAAAGATATAGGACATCGAGACGCCCATCGTTGCGGAGAACACGTAAAAGAACAGCTGCGCGCCTGCGGCGGACATCCGGTTGATCATCGCGCTGAACGCGAAAATCATGATGAGTGGTGCAAACATCACGAGGTAACGTGTCATGCCTGTGAAAAGGGTTTGCATTAACATTGCGTTATTACCTACGGCCCAAGCGGCCGCAAACGTCAGCAACAGACCTACGGACATTGTGCCGTAGACTTTATTCATATGGGCGCGAAGCCCTTCATCGATCTCTGCGGTGCGGACATTGCCCGCCGTGCGGATCGTATCAAATTGAGCCATTTCAGACCTCCAGTAAGCGCTGTGGTGCCATCAGCGGCAACCTTACAACCAATATTGGCTGAATTTGCACTATTTTCAAGAGGATCACCGCATACAAGTCGCGAAAATCCTCTTGATTGTGCCGGAATGTCGCGGTTGGGTCACCGTGTCCAATGCGCAGGCGCGTCCCAAACGGGGCGTGCGGCTTCTGTTTTGGCTTGCTGGGCGCTAACTCCAATGTCGCAAAGCTGTTGCGCATCCAATTTGGCCAAGTCACGCCGCTGTCGTCCGAGGGCGCGCCATGCGGATAAACGTGTCCAAAGGCTGATGCGGGAGCGGGGGATGCAAGTGTTGAGGCTTAGGTCTGACATATCATGTCCTTTCGTGATGTGATTTGCGCTTCATATTTGAATGCTTGATGTATTGTGAAATTGAACGTATAAGGGAAACGAATGTTTGTTAGGTAATACATCAGGATAATTGATATGGCGCGAAATCTGGACTTAACGGCACTGCGGTCCTTTGTGGCAGTTGCGGATGTGGGCGGGGTCACGCGGGCAGCAGGGTTTTTGAACCTGACGCAGTCTGCGGTGTCTATGCAGCTCAAGCGATTGGAGGAAGGGCTTGGCATTGCTTTGCTAGACAGGTCTGCCCGCACCATCGCGTTGACCCCAATGGGTGAACTGTTGCTGAGTTATGCCCGCCGGATGCTTGCGCTGAACGACGAAATCTATGGCCGTATGACGTCGACCGATTATGAAGGCGAGATCACGCTTGGCGTCCCAAGTGACATTATTTACCCTGCAATTCCGCTGGTATTACAGCGCTTTGCCAAAGCGTACCCGCGTTTACGCATTAAGCTGATATCGTCCAACACCAACCGGCTAAAGGCGCAACATGCGCGCGGCGAAGTGGATATTATCCTAACTACCTGTCTCTTATACACATCTCCGAGCCCACGAGACCTC
>CAJXTP010000007.1 GCA_913061335.1 uncultured Loktanella sp. | reverse complement strand
GATACGCGATGTGCATATCCCAACCGACATAACCCGGCTTGGCGTGACGATAGAGTGAGCGCCAGTATGGCTGCAGTGTCACGGCTTCTTCAGTCATGATTGCCTGAAGTTTCGCCATCACAACGCGACGTCCATCTGCATCAGCGATCGAGTTGGCCTCTGCAAGTAGTGCGTCAAATTCAGCATTAGCAAAGCCAGCTTCGTTCCATGCTTCACCAGACCGATACGCCAATCCAAGGATCTGTGTATCAAGCGGACGGTGGTTCCAGTTGGTTGAAGAAAACGGATACTTCGTCCAGTCGTTCCAGAACGTCGAACCCGGAATGATCGTGTGCTTGGCGTTAAAGCCCGCGTCTTGCAGCTGTGCCACAACCGCAGCGGTGGAGTTTTTACGCCAGTCATCGTCAATGGAGATAACGTCCATTTCAAAGTCTGCCATGCCTGCTTCTGTCAACAGTTCCAACGCCTTAGCAGGGTTGTATTCAGTTGCTGGCACATCTGCCCAAGCAGGGTGCATTGGACCGACGTGCTGACCGCGCGCAACCGCACCACGGTTGGAATAGCCCAACTCGAGGCAAACAGACGGATCAACAGCCATCGCAATCGCGGTGCGAACACGTTTGTCCGCATAAGGCGTTTTGCCATCAACTTCGGCCAATTGGTTTGGACGGATAACGATCGTTGCACCAGATGCAATTTCAGAACGTTCCCAGCCAAGACCTTCAACGATGTCAACAAAGTCACCAACAGTTTCATAGAACATGTCAACTTCGTCAGCAGCGGCCGCTGCAACCCATGCAGATGGATCCGTGCCGTAGTCGATGTATTCGATGCGATCCATATAGGCGCCTTTACCAGCGGCGTAGCCCCACCAGTCGTGACCTTCGTTGCGCACAAGCACAGCTTTGACGCCCACTTCGAGCATTTCTGGCAGGTAAGGGCCGGTCCCTACTGGATTTTCCAGCATGGTTTCAGCGTCAAACCCAGCAGGCGTGATCGCCGCAGGATAGTCAGACATGCCCGCAATCAGCGAGATGTCGGAGCCAGGCAAGTTCAACCGCACTGTGTGGCTGTCGACAACTTCGACGGATCCGTCGATTGCTTTTTCGGTGTCGGCGTCAATCAGGATGGCGAAACGGCCAGCCATTGAGTTGCCTTCAACGGATTTGTCAGCCCAGCCAATGATGTTGCGTGCAACGTCTTCGGCCGTAAAGTCAGTGCCGTCATTCCATTTTACGCCCTGACGGACGTTCAATGTGTATTGCGTTGCATCGTCGTTGACCGACCATGATTCCAGCAACATTGGCTGGAAAGACCCGTCAGAGTTATATTCGACGAGGTATTCGATCCAACCAGCTGTGACGTACGCGATCTGCGTCCAGTCATATGCGCGCGGCTCTTTGAGTGCGCGGACTTCCATGACCATGCGAAGTGTGCCGCCCATTTGCGCGTGCGCTGCGGCTTGTGCAGGTGCGTTCATGCCAAGCAGGCCGTAAGCGGCGGCAGTTGTCAGGCCAAGTGCAGTTGTGCGCGACAGGAATTCACGGCGGCTAAGTTTGCCTGCCTTTTCCTCGTTTGCGTACATCACGGCGGCTGGGTGGATCTTTGTCTGTTCAACTTGCGTCATTCGTCTCTCCCTGTGAAATAATATTTCTTGTGAGTAGCGCGTTTCGGACTGATTGTTGCGCCTATCTGCTGCACGCTCCTCTCAAAGCGGTTCCGATCCATACCATAGCGCATTGTTTTGGGCCGCAGGTCAATGCACCCTTTCGTCACATTGAGTGATTTTACGACATATTTTTGTGCTGTTTGCGACATTTTGGGCCAGCAGCTGGGCGTGGCTTTAGTGTGCTATGACAGCATTCCGCTTTGCTGCATTGCAGCACCGCGCTTGCGAAAGTCGCTTGGCGTCGTGCCTGTTTGGGCCGAAAAGCTACGTGCGAAATAGGCCGCGCTTGTGAACCCTAGCTGTGCTGCGATTTCGTTTACGGGGGTGCGTGTTTCGCGCAAAAGAACGCAAGCTTCGTAGTTTACCCGGTCGCGCAGCAGCGCCAATGCGGATTTCCCGCAGGTCTGATTGCAACAACGTGTCAGGTGGGTCGGGGTCACGCCCAGCGCCGTCGCATAGTCCGACACGCCGTGGTCTTTGCGGTAGTCCCGTTCAATCAGATCCGTGAACGCCGCCACAAGCCGTGCTGCACTGGTTTTGGTCCGCGCGGTGTGGGTGTCGGCCGCCACATGATCCAACTTCCGATCAAAGAAAACCGCCAGCAATCCAAGGTGGTAGTGTGCCGCGCGCGAATGATTTTGTCCGTTGCTTCGCAGTTCACGTTCTAATGCTTCGACCATATGCGCGAATTCTTTTTGTGCGATCACGTCGCGCAGCCGCAAATGAATTGCCTTATCGGGCCATTCAGCCGCCATCGCCGCAGGGATCGTCAGCATTTGCCCAAAAACGGAGGGCCCGACTTCAAACCCGTACATCGTATGAGCTGGCACATAGATCAGGTTGTTGGTACCGTAACCGCTGGTCAGCCCTGCGACGGTGATCCGCCCTTGGCCTTTGGTGATGTAGATGAGCCGCGGTGTTGCATGGCTGCGCATGGCTTCCGTCCGCCACCGTCCGGCACCCGCGTTCTGCGCAATTGACGTCAGGTTTAAGGCAGTCGCTTGCTGTTCGGTGGCCAAGTTCATTGCGTGTCCTTAGGTGTCTGGCAAGTCGTCAGACTGACCTGCCTTGTCTCAATAAACAATCCTAAATTTAGGATTTGAAGATGATAGCTGTGGACAAATCTGTGGATGAAATATCAATTTTGGCCCAATCCGCGTGCTTTGAGCGGAACCAAGTGCGTTGCCGTTTGGCGTATTGTCGTGACGCAATGATGGCTGCGTCGCGGGCTGCAGGTAGGGTCATGTCGCCGCGCAAATAGTCGATTAATGCGGGTGCGCCGATGGCTTTGGATGATTGGTGTGATGGGTCCCAATTGGGTAGCATTGCCTCTGCTTCGGCTAGCGCGCCTTGGTCCAGCATCTGGTCAAAGCGTCGTGTGATCCGGTCGTTTAGCCAATCAACGGGCACATCGAGCGTGATCCGCACGGCGTCGCTGGGCTGTAGTAATGGTGGCGGCGTGGCGTCTTGCCAGTCGGCCATGCTGCGCCCTGTGGCTTGCAGGACTTCCCAAGCGCGTTGCACGCGCATCCGGTTGTTGGTGTCGATCCGTGACTTCGCCTTGTCGTCAAGTTGTTGTAATAGCGTGCAAAGCGGGATGTCGTTGCCTGCGGTGCGCAGTGCGGGCGGTGTTGCTGGGATGTCAGCGAGGCCTTGTGTCAGTGCCATGAAATTCAGCCCTGTACCACCGACGATGATCGGGCGTTTGCCAGCCAGCAAGGGTGCCACGTCGCGCAGCCAATGGCCGGTGGAGTAGGGTGCATCGTAGGGGACATGCCCGTAAAGTGCGTGTTCCGCCTGTGCCAGCTCAACGTCATCGGGCCGCGCTGTCAGTATCCGCCAGCCACCAAAGACTTGCAGTGCATCCGCGTTGACCACCACCCCGCCTTGGGATTTGGCGATATGCAGTGCGAGCGCGGATTTACCGGACGCTGTTGGCCCTGCGATTAAGACAGGTGTGGTGGGTGAAATTGCAATCATTGCGCTGCTCTTACTCGCACCTTGCCGTACAATCCAGATTTTTGCGCGAAACCGCGACGAAGCCATGTTGTATCTGGAGCAAAATTCAGGCATTTTACCACAGGTTCACATCTCAATGCGCAAAGGGGCAGCACATGGCCGAGACCGGACAAAAATCATATAAACGGGTGATGTTGAAGATTTCAGGCGAGGCGCTGATGGGCGATACCGCTTTTGGTTTGCACCCCCCAACTGTGCAGCGCATCGCACGCGAAGTGAAAACCGTGCACGATATGGGCGTTGAGATTTGTATGGTCATCGGTGGCGGCAATATTTTCCGCGGTCTGCAGGGATCTGCCCAAGGCATGGAACGCACGACGGCTGACTATATGGGGATGCTGGCCACGGTGATGAACGCGCTGGCGATGCAGTCCGCGCTTGAAGAGCTGAACATTCACACACGTGTTATTTCTGCGATCACGATGAACGAGATTGCCGAGCCCTATATCCGCCGCCGCGCTGTGCGCCACCTTGAGAAAAAGCGCGTTTGCATTTTTGCTGCGGGCACGGGCAATCCCTATTTTACCACCGATACTGCCGCGACGCTGCGCGCCAATGAAATGGCCTGTGAAGCGATATTTAAGGGCACAAAGGTTGATGGCGTCTACGACAAAGACCCTGCGAAACATGCGGATGCCGTCCGCTATGACAACGTGAGTTATGACGAAGTGCTGCAAAAGCATCTGGGTGTCATGGATGCCTCGGCGATTGCGCTGGCGCGTGATAACAACCTGCCGATTATCGTCTTTAGCCTGGACGAGCCGGGTGGATTCAAAGGTATTTTGGCAGGCGAGGGCACCTATACCCGCGTGTCCGGTTAGGCGCGCTTTCGCCAAAATGACGAAAAACTGCACAACTTCCCTTTGGAGTTGTCTGTGAACCGACTATACATCCTATGAATACCTGCGTTATAGCAGGCAAAATTAATTGATCCCGTTAAGGGGAGAGCAGAGCCTTATGTCCGACGATTTTATGCTTGATACAGACGATCTTGAGCGCCGCATGGACGGTGCCATCGCAAACCTACGTGTTGAACTGGCGTCTTTGCGCACTGGTCGCGCGTCTGGTTCGATGTTGGAACCGATCATGGTGGATGCTTATGGCTCCATGACGCCCGTCAACCAAGTCGGGACTGTTAACGTCCCTGAGCCGCGCATGGTCACGATTAACGTGTGGGACAAAGGTCTTGTTGGTAAGGTTGAAAAGGCGATCCGCGAAAGCGGTTTGGGTATCAATCCGCAGCTGAATGGCACGATCATCATGCTGCCGATCCCTGAACTGAATGAAGAGCGCCGCCGCGAGCTGACCAAGGTTGCTGCCCAATACGCCGAAAGCGGCCGTGTTTCGGTGCGTAACCTGCGCCGCGACGGCATGGACCAGATCAAAAAGGCGAAAGCTGATGGTCTGGGCGAAGACGACCAGAAATTCTGGGAAAGCGCCGTGCAGGAAATTACCGACGCGCATATCAAGAAGGTCGATGAGACCCTTGAGACGAAACAAGCCGAGATCATGCAAGTCTGACCCAAAGGGAGGCCGCTAATATGGCCAAGGACATCACCGAGATCCAAGGCGGCCCCGACCATGTGGCCATCATTATGGATGGCAATGGCCGCTGGGCCACGCAGCGCGGTCGTCCGCGTTTGTTTGGCCACCATGCTGGTGCGCGTCGTGTGCGCGAAATGGTTGAAGCCTGTCCCGATTTGGGCGTTAAGTATCTGACGATATTCGCATTTTCCACAGAAAATTGGAAACGTACCCAATCCGAAGTTGCTGGATTGATGAAGCTATTTCGCCGCTATATTGAACGCGAAGCTAAGGCATTGTTCCAAGACGGTGTGCGTGTTCGCTTTATCGGCGACCGTCAAAAGCTGGATGCTAAGCTGGTGTCGTTGATGGATAACCTCGAGTTATATACGTCAGGCAACGACAAGGTGCATCTGACGATTGCGTTGAATTACGGGGGCCGCGATGAGGTGACCCGCGCGGCGCAGCGGTTGGCATTTGAGGTCGAACAGGGCCGTCTGTCGCATAAGGATGTTGACGCGGAAACGCTGGCGAAATTCCTTGATACGCGGTTTTTGCCTGATCCTGATTTGGTAATTCGCACTAGCGGCGAGGCCCGCATCAGTAATTTCCTGCTGTGGCAGTCGGCTTACGCCGAATATGAATTTATCGACACGCTTTGGCCGGATTTCACGGCTGAGGAGTTTGGTAGAATCCTGTCGCGTTATGGCAATCGTGAGCGTCGGTTTGGCGCGGTGACGGTGTAATCGGTGGCTGATCCTGCAAAATCCAGTAGCTGGGATGATCTGACAGTTCGGATCGTATCGAGCATTGCTATGGTCGTGGTTGGTGCCATTGGCATCGTGCTTGGCGGTGTTTGGTTCCAGATGTTGGTGGTGTTTGTCACTGCGGTGATGGTCTGGGAACTTTGGATGATGATCGCGCCTGATCGCCCGACGCCGGGCATGTTGATGACTGCGTTAACCGCATCTGTGATGTCTGGGCAGTTAGCGGTGACGGAGTCTTGGGCGCTTGCCTTATTTTTGATCGTCCCTTTTGTTGGTGCCAGCCAGCTTAAAGTTGAGCGCACTGCGTTTTTCCTGTTTGCATTGGCCATACCTGTCGCTGGATACGGTTTGATCCATTTCCGCGTTGATTTCGGGTTTGTTTGGCTGCTTTGGTTGATGTCTGTTGTCATTATCACCGATGTTTTTGGGTATTTCGCTGGCCGTACCTTTGGTGGGCCGAAATTTTGGCCGTCGATTAGCCCTAAGAAAACATGGTCCGGCACGACTGCGGGCTGGGTCGGGGCAGGGATTGTTGGCTTTGTCTTTACGCTGTTCACCAATGCGGGACTTTCGATCATCGTTATGTCGATGGTGTTGTCGTTTGCCAGTCAAATGGGCGACATTGCCGAAAGCGCGTTAAAGCGCCGGATGAAGGCCAAGGACAGTTCGACGCTTATTCCTGGCCATGGCGGGTTGTTTGACCGCTTTGATGCGTTGCTTGGGGCGGCATTGTTTATGCTGGTTGCCACGGCTTTGTTTAACATCCCCGGCGTCAATTTTTGAGACGCGTTACTGTTTTCGGCGCAACTGGATCTGTCGGGCAAAATGCCCTTGATCTGATCGCGCGCGCGCCGGATGACTATGATGTTGTTGCGTTGACGGGGGGGCGTAATATTGCCCAGCTTGCCAAGGACGCGGTTGCGCTAAATGCGGATGTGGCTGTGACCTGTCACGCCGAATTACACAATGATCTAAAGGACTTGTTGGCTGGAACGTCCGTGGATGTCGCCAGTGGTGACGCCGCAATTGCCGAGGCTGCAAGCCGTCCTGCTGATTGGACGTTATCGGCGATTGTTGGGGCTGCGGGCCTTATTCCGGGCCTGAAGGCGTTGGAGCACGGGCAGACATTAGCGTTGGCCAATAAGGAATCCTTGGTGACGGCGGGCCCGTTGTTGATGGAGACTGCGGCGGCGTATGGTGCCACGATTTTACCCGTCGACAGTGAACATTCCGCCATTTTCCAAGCCCTTGTTGGCGAGGACATGTCAGCGGTTGAGCGGATTATTATTACCGCATCTGGTGGCGCATTTCGCGATTGGTCGCTGGACGATCTCGCTGGGGCCACGTTGGCGCAAGCGTCAGCGCATCCAAATTGGGATATGGGCCAGCGGATCACGGTTGATAGCACGTCGATGTTTAACAAAGGCATGGAGCTGATTGAAACCAAAGAGTTTTTTGGGATTGATCCGGCAAAGATCGAAGTGCTTGTGCACCGCGAAAGCCTGATCCATGCGCTGGTTGGTTTTACCGATGGCGCGCTAATGGCGCATGTCGGGCCACCAGATATGCGCCACGCGATTGGCTATGCGTTGCATTGGCCTGCGCGCGGGCATGTGCCTGTAGAACGGCTTGATCTGGCTAAAATCGGGTCGTTGAGTTTCGAGCACCCTGATCCGGTGCGGTTTCCTGCGTTGCGGTTGGCTGCCGATGTCATGGAGATCGGCGGGCTTGCGGGGGCTGTGTTTAACGCCGCCAAAGAACATGCGCTGGATATGTTTATCGATGGCCGTATCGGGTTTTTGGACATGGCCCGTATCGTTGAAATGACGATTGACAAAATGTTGGCCAATGAGGGGCTGCAAAATGCCCATATTGACCTAGATAATGTAATGCATATTGATGCTTTGTCGCGTATTCGTGCCGATGAAGCCGTCGCTAAACTAGGATAAAACTTTGGATTTTTCGCAAGTATTGCCGTCATTGGGTGGCACTGCCTTTACGTTGGTCGCTTTTGTGGTCGCATTGTCGATCATCGTCGCGATCCATGAATATGGACATTACATCGTGGGCCGTTGGTGCGGTATCCATGCAGAGGTGTTCAGCCTTGGTTTTGGCCCTGTGCTTGGAGCGTGGACCGATAAACACGGCACCAAATGGCAAATCGCGGCACTGCCGTTTGGGGGATATGTCCGGTTTCTGGGCGATGCCGATGCGGCAGGGGTCGGTGACACGGGCGAAGTGACACAGGCGGATCGCCGTCGCTCAATGCATGGTGCGCCGCTTTGGGCGCGCTCGCTAACCGTTTTGGCGGGGCCTGTGTTTAACTTTATCCTCGCTGTGCTCATTTTTGCCGGTGGGTCGATGGTGAATGGCAGCCTGAGCGACCCTTTGACGTTTGAAGAAGGCCGCGATTTGCCAGCGCGATTTGTGTCCGAGCTGCAAGCTGGTGATCAGATGATTGCGGTGCAGGGTGTTGCGTTTGGCGGCGAAGAGGCGATTATTGATCAATTGCCGGTTCAGGCCACGCTTGACTATGATATTGTGCGGGGTGGCCGGTCGATGACTGTTAAAGGCCCATATTTGATGCCGCCTGCAGCGTCTGGCATCACGCCGCGGTCTGCGGCTGATGATGCGGGTTTGCGCAAAGATGATGTGATTGTCGCCGTTGATGACACACCCGTGGTTGCGTTTGACGAGCTGATTGCGGCTGTAAAGGCCGCTGATGGATCGCCTTTGGACCTTGATGTTTGGCGTGCAGGTGACATCGTTGAAGTGACGTTGTCGCCGCGCCGCGTCGATTTGCCGTTGCCTGAGGGCGGGTTTGAGACCCGTTGGCTGATTGGTGTATCTGGAGAGCCGTTCTTTACTGCCGCGACTGAAACGCTTGGCCCGTGGGATGCGCTGACCAATGGCGCGTCGATGTTGAACCGTATTATGTCAGCGTCGCTTTCGGGTATGTGGCATATTGCGTCTGGTAAAATTTCAAGCTGTAATCTGTCTGGTCCGGTGGCGATTGCGCAGACCAGTGGGTCGATGGCGTCGCAGGGCGCGTCGGACTTTATTTGGTTCCTTGGTATGTTGTCGGCTGCTGTGGGCATGATCAATCTGTTCCCGATCCCTGTTTTGGATGGTGGGCATTTGGTGTTCCACGCCTATGAGGCCGTGTTTCGTCGCAAGCCATCAGAGAAGGCGCTTAACGTGCTGATGATGATGGGTCTCGCGCTGATTGGCAGCATGATGGTGTTTGCTTTGTTGAACGATTTGTTCCTTTGCCCATGATGCCGACATAGGCTCGCCATATTCGCGCCATGATTGGCGGGTAGGTATTTGGTATCGCAAAAGGAGTGATACGAGATGCAAACGCTAAACAGTGGATACAAAGGTCTGTCTTTTCTGGTCAGCTTGAATGTTGATCGTTTGATCATGGTCGGCGCACTTGTTGGCGCGCTTTATGCCGGATCATACATCGCGCTGATCTAACGTCTGTTACAGTCCTAACGATACAAGCAAAAACGCGCCCATTGTGGCGCGTTTGTTCGTTTTGACATCGCCCTTCAGAATGGGTAAATCAGTGGGTAACTGGGATGTCAAAACAGGCGATTAAAATGAACCGTGTCCAAACACGCGCTGCCGCGCATAACGTAACGCACATGCTGCGCCTTTTATTCGTTTTGTTTCTGGGGTTTGGCGCAATATTTGCCACAAATGCAAACGCCCAATCCTACGTTTTTAATACGGTTCAAATCGACGGAAACCAGCGGGTTGAGGACGGAACGATCCTGTCTTTTGCGGGAATCAGTCGCGGGATATCTGTTAGCGCTGGCGAATTGAACGATGCAGTGCAGCGTATTCGTAATTCTGGTCTGTTTGAAACTGTGGTTGTGACCCCACGCGGCCGCACCCTTGTGATTAATGTGACCGAACGGCCAACTGTGAACCGCATCAGCGTCGAAGGTAACGCCAAGGTGCGTGATGCCGATTTGCTGGGTGTTGTCGGGTCGCAAGCGCGGCGGGTCTATTCCCCCGAGCAAGCAGAGCGTGACACAGCCGCAATTGCCCAAGTTTACGCCAGCAAAGGCCGTATCAACGCAATTGTTCGCCCAAGCATCATTCGCCGTTCTGATAACCGCGTTGATCTTGTGTTCACTGTCGTTGAGGCAGGCGTGACCGAGATTGAGCGCATCTCTTTTGTTGGCAACCGTACGTATTCCGAAGGCCGCCTTCGCCGTGTGTTGCAGACCAAGCAAGCGGGTATTCTGCGTGCCATCATTTCGCGCGATACGTTTGTTGAAGACCGGATCGCATTTGATCGCCGCGCCTTAACTGATTTCTACCATTCGCGTGGATATGTCGACTTTCAGGTGCAGAACGTAGACGTCGCATTGACCCGTGAACGCGACGCCTATTTGGTGACGTTTAATGTCCAAGAAGGTCAGAAATTCACATTTGGAAACGTGACGCTGACAAGCGACATTCCTGAAGCGGACGCGCAGGTATTCCGAAATGAACTGAAACTGCGAACTGGCGTTGTTTATTCTCCTGCGCTTGTTGATCGCGAGATTGCGCGTCTGGAACGGTTGGCGTTACGCCTTGGTTTAAATTTTGTGCAAGTTGATCCGCGTATCACACGCAACGACCGTGAACTGGCATTGGATATCGAATTTAAGCTGGTGCGTGGTCAGCGTATCTTTGTTGAACGCATCGATATTGAAGGTAACAACACGACGCTTGACCGCGTGGTTCGCAACCAGTTTCGCATTGTTGAGGGTGACCCGTTTAACCCAAGGTCAATCCGCGAAAGCGCAGAGCGTATCCGTGCGCTTGGCTTCTTTGCTAATTCCAACGTCGCGGCCCGTGAAGGGTCGTCCGCCAATCAGGTGATCATCGATGTGGACGTTGAAGAAGGGAACACTGGGTCGCTGTCGTTTGGTGCCAATTACAATTCTGACACAGGCCTTGGCCTTGTTGCGTCTTTCCGTCAAAGCAACTTTCTTGGTCGTGGCCAAAGCGTGAATTTCAAGCTGTCGACTGCTGAATCCAACCGCGTGCTTACATTCAGTTTTCAAGAGCCGCAGTTTTTGGGCCGCGATCTTGGGTTTGGGTTGAATTTGGATTACAGCACGACCGACAATGAGAATGCGCTTTATGATACTGAAACGTTCCGGTTTAAGCCATCGCTGACATTCCCCGTGAGTGAGAATGGTCGTTTGCAGTTGTTCTATGCATATAGCTATGAAGACATTACCGATGTTGGTGTGAACGCAAGTGCGCTGATCGCGGAAGATGCTGGTCTGGGTGGTATTGGGTGGTCGTCAATTGGCTATGGCTACAGCTTTGACACGCGCCGTACTGGTTTGAACCCGAACGCAGGCGTTGTGTTCCGGTTCGGTCAAGAGTTCGGCTTTGGCGATGCGCAGTACATTAAGACAACCGCGTTGGCCGCTGCTGAAACCAAGGTGCTGAGCGAAGAAGTCACTTTGCGTGCCACGATTGAAGGCGGCTATTTGGATTATACTAAGGGCCAAAGCCGGATCACTGATCGCTTCTTTCTTGGTAGCCGCCTGATGCGCGGGTTTGAGGCCGGTGGCGTTGGCCCACGTGACGCAGATACCGATGACGCGCTTGGCGGTAACGTGTTTGCCGTTGCCCGTCTGGAAGCAGAGTTCCCAATTGGTTTACCAAGTGAATACGGTATCTCGGGTGGTGCGTTCATCGATTATGGCTCTGTCTGGGACATTGGCCGTGCGGCTCCGGTAGGTACGACCTTATTGTACAATGATTTTGTAGGCCGCACAGTTGTTGGTTTGTCAGTGTTCTGGGACACGCCAATCGGTCCGCTGCGTTTCAACTTTTCCGAAGCCTTGGACGCGCAGGATTTTGATACGCCGAAAAACTTTGACGTGACAATTTCGACCAGTTTCTGATGTGGCGGTTTGTGGCATTTGGATGTGTGTTGATTGGGCTTGCGGGTAATCTGCAAGCCCAAGACGCCCCCCAGCGAGCGGCCCCAGCGACTGGTGTTGTGGTTGTTGATACCGAAGAATTATACCGTGCCACATTGATGGGGCAGCGTATGGTCGCGGACCTTGAGGTACGCAGACTCGCATTGCAGTCCGAAAACGTCGAAATCACCAAGGCATTAACCGCGGAAGAACAGTCGTTGACTGACCGTCGCCCTGCGCTGGACCCAGAGGTATTTCGTCAAGAGGCCGCCGAATTTGATGTGCGCGTCCAAGGCATTCGCCGCACACGCGACGCGGCTAGTGCAACATTTGAAGCAGATCGCGCCGCTGCCCCACGCCAGTTTTTGGAACTTGTCCGCAATGTTTTGGGTGCGCTGATGTTGGAACGCGGTGCTGTTGCTGTGTTGGACCAGCGGCTTGTGTTTCTGAGCCTTGGCACCGCCGATATAACGCAAGATGCGATTGCCCGTATTGATGATACTTTTGGCGATGGCAGCGCCGTACCTGAGCAGTAGCTGATCCTTGCCGCGTCGTTGACGGTTTGGTAGGAGTGGTGGGCATGAGTTTATCAATGGACCAGACCACATGACCGATACGCCAACCACCGCAGACATTAAGCTGATCCAAAAAATTATCCCACACCGCTATCCGTTTTTACTGGTGGATAAGGTCCGCGATATTGACGGTCTGAAATCCGCCGTTGGCATCAAGAATGTCACCATGAACGAGCCGCATTTTCAGGGCCATTTCCCAGGTAATCCGATTATGCCAGGGGTCACGATTGTCGAAGCAATGGCGCAAACTGCTGCTGTGATGATTGGCACCAGTCTTGGGCTGACGGACGGGAATTTGAACGTCTATTTCATGGCGATTGATAACTGCAAATTCCGCCGCATGGTTGTGCCCGGTGATGTGCTTGAGATGCAGCTGACGACCACGCGCGGCAAAGCGGGTGGTAAGGTTTGGAAGTTCAAAGGCGTTGCAACTGTTGATGGCGAGCTTGCTGCCGAGGCAGAGTTCACAGCCATGATGGATTTGAAAACCTGATGGCGATGATCCACCCTTCTGCCGTGATTGAAGATGGCGCTGTCATTGGTGATGGCTGCCAGATCGGCCCGTTTTGCGTCATTGGCGCGGATGTTGTGTTGGGCGCCGGTGTTGAGCTGAAGTCCCACGTGGTTGTCACGGGTGACACGCATATCGGCGATGAGACGATTGTATTTCCGTTCTCGGTCATTGGTGAAATCCCGCAGGATCTGAAATTTGGCGGTGAAAAGACCCGTTTGCGCATCGGCAAACGCAACCGTATTCGCGAGCATGTCACGATGAACACTGGCACGGCTGGTGGTGGTGCACAGACCCGCGTCGGCGACGATGGCTTGTTTATGGCCGGTTGCCATATCGCCCATGACGCCCAGATCGGGGACCGCGTGATTGTGGTTAATTCAAGCGCTATTGCTGGCCACTGTATTATTGAAGACGACGTGATCATTGGCGGCCTTTGCGGCATTCATCAGTGGGTCCGTATCGGGCAGGGTGCCATTATTGGCGCGCTGTCGATGGTCACGAATGATGTGGTCCCACATGGTTTGGTCATGGGGCCGCGCGGCAAGCTGGATGGTTTGAACCTTATTGGTCTTAAGCGAAAAGGCGTGGCCCGTGCTGATATTACTGCGATGCGCGCCGCGTTTCAGATGCTTAAAGACGGCGAGGGTACGTTTCATGATCGTGCCGCCCGTTTGGCCGAAGAAACTGACAGTGCCTATGTTCAGCAGATGGTCGCGTTTATCATGGGTGACACCGACCGCAATTTCCTGACCCCAAGTTGATGTTGGCGCTGGTTGCTGGCATGGGGGCTTTGCCGCCTGCGATTATGGCGGCGTTTCCCGATGCGTTGATCTGTGCGTTGGACGGGTTTGCGCCCAATATTCCTGTTGAGATGACGTTCCGGCTAGAGCATCTGGGCAGTTTTCTGGCGAAATTGACCGATCGTGGCGTGACGCAGGTTTGCTTTGCTGGTGCGGTCCAGCGCCCATTGATTGATCCTGCCCAAATTGATGCCGCGACGTTGCCCCTGGTTCCTGTGATCAAGGCCGCGATGTCAAAAGGCGATGACGGTGCATTGCGCGCGATCATGCAGCTATTTGAGGCTCATGGGATGCAAATGGTTGCCGCCCATGAATTGGTGCCGCAGTTATTGCCTGTGGCGGGTGTGTTGACGTCTTTGAAGCCTGATGCCGACATGATGGCAGAGGCTGTTTTGGGTGAAGGTGTTGTGGCAAAGCTAGGTGATCTGGATCGCGGGCAGGCTTGCGTCATTCAAGGTGCAAACGTTCTGGCTGAAGAAGGGCCGGAGGGCACCGATGCGATGTTGGCTGGTGTCACCGCACAGGGCGGAATTTTGTACAAAGCCCCGAAACCCAACCAAGATCGCCGTGCTGATTTGCCAGTGATCGGGATTACTACTGCGCGCGGCGTGATTGCCGCAGGGCTGGACGGCATTGTCGTGACCGCTGGCGGTGTGATGGTTTTGGACCGTGATGCGGTTGTTGGCGCGATGGATGCGGCTGGAAAAGTGCTTTGGGTGCGCCCCGAGACAGAAACCTGATGCGGGTTTTTGTCATCGCAGGCGAGGCATCTGGTGATAAATTGGGCGCTGCTTTGATGGCGGGTCTGACCGGTTTAACGGATGTTACGTTTGACGGTGTTGGTGGACCGATGATGGCCGAGCAGGGGCTGGTGAGCCGATTCCCGATGGATGAGTTGTCTGTCATGGGGCTGGCCGAAATTTTGCCGAAATACCGCGCGCTAAAGGCCCGCGTGCATCAGATGGCCCAAGCTGTTTTGGACAGTAAGCCCGACGTGTTAATCACAATTGATAGCCCAGATTTTTGCCTGCGTGTCGCCAAGCTGGTCAAGGCTGGGTCCGATATTCGTTGCGTGCATTATGTCGCCCCGACGGTGTGGGCATGGCGCCCGAAACGCGCCGCAAAAATGGCCCGTCACATTGATCAGGTCTTGGCGCTGTTCCCGTTTGAGCCACCTTTGATGCAGGCTGCTGGTATGCGGTGTGACTTTGTTGGGCATCCGGTGGTGACCGATCCGATTGCAAGTACTGGCGAGGTGGCCGCGTGGGAAGGTGATGGTCCGTTGGTCATGCTGTTACCCGGAAGTCGCCGCGGCGAGATTGCGCGCCTTTTGCCGCGATTTGGACAGGCTGCCGCGTTGATCGCACGGGCCCGTCCTGATGTGCGCTTTGCATTGCCCACAACGGCGAATGTGTATGACGGCGTTGTTGCGGGTGTCGCTGAGTGGGATGTGCCTGTTCAAATTTTGACGGCAGATCAGCGCGCCGAAAAGCGCGGGCTGTTTGCGTCGGCGGATGTCGCGTTGGCGGCGTCTGGCACGGTGTCCCTAGAACTGGCCGCGAACGATACGCCAATGGTTATTGCCTATGACATGGCATGGCTGAGCCGGATCATTATCGGTTGGATGTTGCTGGTGGATACCGTCACGTTGGTCAATCTGGTCAGCGACAGCCGCGTTATCCCCGAGTTTGTTGGCAAGGACTGTGTCGCCGCGCAAATTGCCGCTGCTGTACTGCGCGTTTTGGATGACCCGACTGCGCAACATACGGCGATGGCTGTGACGATGGATAGGCTTGGGCGCGGCGGCGATGCGCCGGGTGTGCGGGCGGCTAGG
The DNA here is from genome assembly GCA_913061335.1 of uncultured Loktanella sp. Lineage (GTDB taxonomy): Bacteria > Pseudomonadota > Alphaproteobacteria > Rhodobacterales > Rhodobacteraceae > Yoonia. Next base: position 11,990 of record CAJXTP010000007.1, on the reverse strand, counting down.
GCCGTTTTAGACGGGATAACAGACGCCCGTCGAGGATGATCAGCCCGAGGGTGAGCAAGCCAAAACCTGTGTAGGCGCGCAGGGGCAGGGCTTCGTCGAGAACCACGGCCCCGAGGGTAATCGCGACGGGCGCGACCATGAGCGTGCAAAGCATCAGATTGCCTGATCCGGCCATGGCAAGCACGCGGTAATACATCAGGTAGGCCAGTGCAGTGGCGATACCCGCGTAGTAGCCGATGGCGATCCATGTGTCCGTTTGCAATGTTAGGCTAATTGGTCCTTCTACCATCCATGCAAGGGGGATCATCACGAGGCTTGCGCCTGTAACCATCCCAGCAGCTGCGATTTGCGGTGGTAAGTGCCCCAGTTTTTTGCGCGCCCAAACGCCTGCAAGCGCATAAGATATGGTGCCGCCGATCACGGCGAGCTGTCCAAGGCTGCGCAGGTCAAAACTCGCGAGCGATGACAGCCCAATAGCGGTTGCTACGCCAAAGAACCCCAGTGTGACGCCGATGGCTTTGCGCAGGGATAATCGTTCGTCGGCAAAGAATATCGCCGCTGCGATGACTCCAAAAACTGCCGTTGCCGCATTCAGGATTGATGTGAGGCCGGTTTCAATATGGAGCTGTCCCCATGCCATAAGCGAGAATGGAATCACGTTGTTGAGGACGCCCATCACCAGAAATGCCGCCCAAATACGTGCATCGCGCGGAATGGGGATGCGGCGGACGATAATGTAGGCCCATAGGATCAGCATCGCCCAGCCTGTCCGGTGTGCGACCGCGGTCAGAGGGCCGATTTCATTCAACGCCACGCGTACGGCGAGGAACGAGCCACCCCATATAAATGCGAGGATCAACAGTTCCAGCCATGCTTGGGCCGAGATGGTTTTTTGTGGTTGGGTCATGCGCGTTTGTTACGTGATCACGAGGCCGCCGCAACCCGTATCTTGCGCAACAAAAAAGCCCCGCCGGTGAGGGCAGGGCTTTTATAGAACTTTATGAGAGGCCTAGAAAGTGTAAGCAACTTTTACGCCGATCGCGACGGCGGAGTTGTCTTCAAATACTGCGCCGATGGTCTCGGTTGTTGTGTCGCCAGCCAAGATGTAGCGCACGCCAGCAGTCAGCTCGATGCCGCTTGCCATTGTGTATGTGCCGCCGACAGAGAGGCTTGTGTAGCCATCAGTTGGGGACAGGTTGCTAGATGCACCGCCGAGAGCTTTTTCGTGGCCAATCGAGATTGCCCCAGAGATTGAATCGGAGAACTTACGTCCAACACCCAATGAGTAAGTGACAACATCGTCATCCCAAGACACCAGCTCGCCTGCGATTGTATCTGTGATGTGACCCTCAGACCATTCAGCCCAACGGATTGAACCGAAGACCAATGTGTTTGCTGCAACGCCTGATTGGAATTCGAGGTTTACGGATTGCGGCATTGTCGCGTTCATATCGCCAACGGTACCATCTAGCGCCAGATCGATTGCGCTGCTGTATGTCAAAGCAACACGCAATGCGATGTCGTCACGTTGGTACGCTGCACCAGCGACGTAGCCAATGCCAGAACCGGACGAGTAAGTTGACGAGTACAGTGGAACGCCATTAGCAACAGCCGTGTAATGGCCACTTGCAGACAAGTAGCGGGGGCCAAAGTGAACGCTTAGGTTCTCGTTGAACTTGTAGTTACCCAAAACTGTGATCGCTGTAGACGCGACGTTTGCGCTTGTACCTGTCAGAACGTAACCAGCTGTGTCGTAGTTAACGTCTGCGCCAAACGGTTGATCGATGATCAGTGCCAAGGACACTTTTTCGTTGACGTCAGTTTTGAATGCGAGGCCAACCGAGCCGTAGCTAGGTGTGGCATTGCCCGAGGCAAAGTCGCCAGCAAATGGGTGTGTGAAAGTGCCAGACACTGAAGGCATAACTGAGCCGTAGCTAAGTTCGACGTAGGTGCCTTGCTCGAAGATCGTGCCAACGCTTTGGCCAGAACGATCGATGCCGCCTGCATAAGCGGCTGTTGTTGTCAGCATAAGAGCTGCACCAACTGTAAGTAGGTTTTTCATGTTCCATCCCTGTCATGAAAAGTTTCGGTTGAAGTACGTTAGAAAGCTGCAGCGCTTTGCGTCAATTAATGACGCCACGTCAGTAGTATTACGGAGGCAATGTTGGCGCTAACTGAAGCCAAACCGTAACAAAAATACACTGCTATTTGGCCCCTTTCGTCTGCCCGAACTGTATATTGACATAATTTGCCGCGAAAATAAGCACGCCGCCAAGGATCACCAAGCCGTCGATTGGCTCGTTATATAGTATGATTCCCACCACAGCGATGATCGGTAGCCGCGCGAAGTCCATTGGGATCACGATTGTTGCCGGTGCGATCGATAGCGCAGTTGTCAGGCAGAAATGCGCAATCAGTCCGGCAAACCCAATACCGATCACCCACGGCAGTGTTGTAAGCGACGGCAGTGCGATGTCGCCGTCGTATCCTGCCGCGATCAGTCCGAAGACGGCTTGCATGCCAGTCAGGAAGAATAAGATGCAGGTGATGGTCTCGGTCCGCGTGAGTTTACGTGTGAAGATCGCGGTGAACCCAAACCCAACGGCGCAAAGTGCTGCGGCGATGAGGCCGGGGCTGATGCTGGCTGAACCGGGCCGTGCGACGATGAGGATGCCGACGAAGCCGATGACGGCTGAGATGGCTCCGATTGGTGTGATCTTTTCACGTAATATGAGCGGCGACAGCATGATCACCCAGATCGGGGTTGTGAATTCTAACGCGAAAACTTGGGCCAGTGGGATCACAGTGATTGCGTAGAACCACAGGTTTTGCCCCGAGAAATGCGCCAAGTTACGCAGGCTGTGCAGGCCGACATTTGTCAGCCGGATTTGCCCCAAGGTGCCAAAGGTTTTCCCGACGATAAGCACGAGAATGAACCCGACGCAGGACCGGTAGAACATGATTTCAAATGTATCGAGATCTAAGGCTGCAGCGCGCCCAGCAATTGCCATAGACGTAAACGCGAGAATTGCGCCGATCATCCAAAGTGCTGCGCGAAGTGTCGGTTGCATGGTCAGTCCTACATTAGGAACGAATTGTAATGCACTGATATATAGGCTATTCCCACTCAATCGTGCCGGGAGGTTTTGACGTGATGTCAAGCGTTACACGGTTGATTCCTTGGACTTCGTTGATGATCCGCGTGGCGGTTTCACCGAGAAATTCATGGGTGAACGGGTAGTAGTCCGCTGTCATGCCATCGACGGATGTGACCGCGCGCAACGCGCAGGCAAAGTCATAGGTCCGGTCGTCGCCCATGACCCCAACGGTGCGCACTGGCAGAATCGCCACGAAGGCTTGCCAGATTTCATCGTACAGCCCGTGCTTGCGGATTTGGTCGATGTAGACCGCGTCTGCCTTGCGCAGGATGGCGAGTTTTTCACGGGTAATTTCACCGGGGCAACGGATCGCAAGGCCGGGGCCAGGGAACGGGTGCCGTCCGATGAACGATGCGGGCAGGCCGAGTTCGACGCCGAGCGCGCGGACTTCGTCTTTGAAGAGTTCGCGCAGGGGTTCGACCAATTTGAGGCCCATTTTTTCGGGCAGGCCGCCGACGTTGTGGTGGCTTTTGATCGTGACTGAAGGCCCACCGCTGAACGAGACAGATTCGATGACGTCAGGGTAAAGCGTGCCCTGCGCGAGGAATTCGGCGCCATCGATGGTGTTTGCGTGTTTCTGGAACACATCGATGAACAGTTTGCCGATGATCTTGCGCTTGGTTTCGGGGTCGGATTGCCCGTCAAGTTCGCCCAAGAACAATTCCTGTTCATCTGCATAGATCAACGGGATGCTATAGTTTTCGCGGAACATTTTGAGGACGTCTTCGGCCTCGTTTTGGCGCAACAAACCGTTGTTCACAAAAACGCAGGTCAATTGGTCGCCGATGGCTTCGTGGATCAGCACAGCGGCCACGGACGAATCGACGCCGCCGGACAGACCGCAGATGACCTGTTTGTCACCGACTTGTGCGCGGATCGCGGCAATTGCCTGTTCGCGGTACGCGCCCATGGTCCAATCGCCTTTGAAGCCTGCAAGTTTTACGAAGTTTTCGTATAGTTTTGCGCCGTTTGGTGTGTGGTGGACCTCTGGGTGGAACTGCACTGCATAGAAGTTGCGGGCAACGTCAGCTGTGATCGCGAATGGCGCGTTGGGGGAGGTGCCGTAGACTTCAAACCCCGGTGCGATTTGCGATACGTGGTCGCCGTGGCTCATCCAGACTTGTTCTTTTTCCTCAATAAACCAGCCGTCTAGCAAGGGAAGTTCGTTCAGTGGTGTTACAAATGCGCGGCCAAATTCGGCGGTGCCGTGCCCACGGTCAACCTGACCGCCAAGCTGTTGCATCATGGTTTGTTGGCCATAACAGATGCCAAGAACGGGGACGTTCATGTCGAAAACTGATTGCGGTGCCCGAGGTGACCCAGTCCGAGTGACGCTATCGGGGCCACCGGAAAGAATGACTGCCTTGGGTGCAAATGCGGTCAGAAACGCGTCATCGACCACTTGGTAGGGGTGAATTTCGCAATAGACATTCAGCTCGCGCAAGCGGCGCGCAATAAGCTGCGTGACTTGGCTACCGAAGTCGATGATCAGAAGGCGTTCGTGTGTCTGTATATCCATAATGCGGTTTAACCCTGACAGGCAGCGGTGCGCAAGACTGCCCGATGTCGCTTTTGCGTCGCAGGCGACGTTAATTATGGGTGGTCGGGTTAGCTGGGCGGTTAGAACGGGTGTAAGCAATTCACTTCTTGGGGACATCTCATGTCAGATACAGCAGCAACACCAGTCCGTCGTACACGCGGAGGCGGCGGCGCAGCGCGGCGCGCAGAGCGCACAGCCGTCAGCGTCGAGACCGCCAAATACATTGCGCGTAACATCCCGAACTATGAAGTTTTGGACGAGGCCGCGCTTGATGTGATCGAGGAAAATGCCGAAACGGTGTTGGCCGAGATTGGTGTGATGTTCGTTGATAACCCCGAGGCGCTTGCGCGTTGGAAGGCCGCTGGTGCCGATATCGACGGCGAACGTGTCCGTATTCCACGTGGATTGGCGCGCAAGTTGTGTTCCACAGCGCCGTCCCAGTTTACACAGTGCGCCCGCAATCCAGAGCGTAACGTTGAGATCGGCGGCAAGAACCTTGTTCTGGCCCCTGTTTATGGTCCGCCGTTTGTGCGCGATGCCGAGGGTGGTCGTCGTTATGCCACCATGGCCGACTTTGAAAAATTCGTGAAACTGGGCTATATGTCCAAGTGGTTGCACCATTCGGGTGGCACCGTTTGCGAGCCAACAGATGTGCCTGTGAACAAGCGTCACCTTGATATGTTGCTCGCGCATATGACGTTGTCGGACAAGCCATTTATGGGGTCTGTAACCGAACCAAGCCGCGCCCAAGACAGTGTTGATATGTGCAACATCCTGTTCGGCGAAGAATTTGTACAGAATAACACCGTTATGACGTCGTTGATTAACATCAACAGCCCGCTGACATTTGACAGCATCATGATGGGCGCGTTGGAAGTATTTGCGACCAACAATCAAGCGTCGATTATTTCGCCGTTCATCGTGGGCGGGGCTATGGCGCCTGTGTCCGTGGCTGGCACGTTGACCCAAGTTATGGCCGAAGTTCTGGCTGGCATCGCCTATTCCCAGATATTGCGCCCCGGTGCGCCGGTTATCATGGGCACGTTCGTGACGTCGATCGATATGAACTCTGGTGCGCCGACGTTCGGCACGCCCGAAGCTGCGCACATCACATATGGGGCAGGGCAGTTGGCCCGCCGTTTGGGTGTGCCATACCGGTCAGCCGGATCATTCTGTGGGTCCAAGTTGCCGGATGCGCAGGCCGCATATGAGACATCAAACAGCCTTCAGATGGGCCTGTTGTCTGGCGTTAACTTTATGCTGCATTCGTGCGGTTGGCTTGAAGGTGGGCTTGTTGCGTCGTTTGAAAAATTCGTGATGGATGCCGATCAGCTTGGCACATTGCACCATTTTGCGCGCGGTGTGGACATGTCTGAGGACGCTCAGGCCATGGGTGCGATTGCCGAAGTTGGCCCTGGTGGGCATTATTTGGGCTGCGAGCATACCCAAGCGAACTTTAAGACAGCATTTTGGCGGTCCGATTTGTTTGATTACAAACCATTTGAGACATGGGACGAAGAGGGCGCGCGCGATACGCAGGCCCTTGCTTCGATCCGTGTGCAAAAGATGGTTGATACCTATCAGCAACCAACGCTTGATCCCGAGATCGAGGCCCGCCTGCGCGCCTATGTTGCGGAGAAGAAAGCGAGCATGCCAGACGCCTTTATGTAGGGTGGCTGGTCGCGCGTAATGTCTGCGCCTCGACCATGATTGCGATCAATGCTTCGACATGGCGGGCCACTGAATAGGTGGCCTGCTTTTTTATGCGATCATCGTTCATCACCGCCTCAATTTCGAGCAGCTGAACCAATGCGGCCGCCGGTTTGATAGGTGGTTCACTGCGCAACACACGGCGCAAATGTGTGTTGCGTGTATAGTCGTCAATGCCAAAGCGCGCAGCCTTGATCAAGAGATTAGGGCGACGAAGTTGTGCGATACGTGTTTGAATATCAAGCATTTTATTTTCCCAGATGTTTAACTGAGATTACATTTGCACGGGCTTTAGGGGTGTTGCGGGAGGCTGCTTGACTGCGCACGGTCCGCTTACCATTGTTTAGAATTTGGAAACAATAATGAACGTGATTAGCAACAATTAACGAATGGGTAACATTACCCTTTTAGGTTGTTTAATTGACAAATAATCCACCAACCGGTGCGGTCAAATAGATCGTATTATGAAAAGGTAGGTTCAATGCACGACGTACTTGGGTCAAATTCCACCCCTTGCCTCCCAGGCTGGGTGCCGCGCGCTGCGGTTCATTATCTAGCGCATACAGAGCGTGGTCAGTCCATTCGGGCCTTGGCACGCGAGAATGACTGTCATCCTTGGACGATCTTGCGGCAAGTGCGCCGGTTTGAGCAACGTCGCGATGATCCTTTGGTCGATGATGCGCTGCGCGCCTTGTCCGATGTCACGAACATGATGGGTGAAATGGGCATGGAAACGAAGGCAATTGACGTTCGTGGCCAGATTGGCACGGCGAAACCACACGAAGGATTGACCCAAGCCCGTATTGACCAAGAAGCAAAGCGCGTTTTGCTGCGCCTGTCCGAACCTGGTGCGGTGATGGCTGTCGCGCGCGAGATGGAAACGGCGGTCATTGTGCGTGAAACACCGCAAGGTGATCAGCTCCGCACGGCTGTGGTGGACCGCGAAATAGCGCAAGCGATGGCGTTAAAAGAATGGATCACATGTCCTGATGCGTCGGGGCGCATTGCGCGCTATTTTGTCACCAATTCAGGCCGTGCGGCGTTGCGCCGCCTGACCGCGCAGGACGAGAACGCCGCATCCGGATTCGCTGATACCCGCGCCGTGATGGGGCCTGACGATGCGTGGGACATCAATGCGATTGAGGGTGAAGCGGGTCGCAGCAGCCGGTATCAGGCGTTTGAAAGCCCACTTGTCGGGTTGTCCCGTCGCCGTGACCGCGACGGTCAGCCGTTCTTAAGCCGTGATTTGGTCGTGGCTGGTGAGCGGCTGCGTGAAGATTTTGAGCTTGCGAAGATGGGCAGTCAAATATCCACCGATGCGGCGACGTTTATGGCGTCTGTTCCGGCTTCGGGAAACCCAAAAGGCGCCAATGATGGCCATGAACGCGTGCAGGCCGCATTGCGCGACCTTGGCCCCGGACTGTCGGATGTGACATTTCACTGTTGCTGCCTGCTTGAAGGCCTTGAGAATACGGAGAAATCAATGGGTTGGTCAGCACGATCAGGCAAGATTGTTCTGCGTATCGCGCTTCAACGTCTTAAGCGTCATTACGAAGAATTGGGTAATTCTGGTCAAATGATTGGGTGATGCAGGGCGCACATGCCGGCAATGTGCGAGCTTTGGTTGAAGGCCCGCGATTGACAGGCTAAGTTAAGGTCAAATGACAATGATCGGAACACCCTTTGCGTGACTTGAAAATCCCTGCGCAGCGCCACCCTGAAAAGGCGCGCCGCCCTGACAATGCCCAGCCAAAGAAGCCTGACTGGATTCGGGTCAAGGCGCCGATGTCGGAAGGCTATAAGAAGACCCGCGATATTTTGCGTGAGAATAATCTGGTTACGGTCTGCGAAGAGGCAGGCTGTCCAAACGTTGGTGAGTGCTGGTCGCAAGGTCACGCCACGATGATGATCATGGGCGAGGTTTGCACGCGGGCTTGCACGTTCTGCAATATCGCCACAGGTAAACCGCCTGAAGATTTGGATGTGTTTGAACCGGGCCGTGTGGCTGATGCGGTGAAAAAGCTGGGCTTGAACCACGTTGTGATTACATCTGTGGACCGTGACGATATTGAAGACGGCGGTGCCGCGCATTTTGCCCAAACCATTCGCGCAATTCGCCGCCAATCCCCCAACACCACAATTGAGATTTTGACACCGGATTTCATTCGCTGTGATCCTGATGTGCTGCGCATTGTTGTTGAGGCCAAGCCCGATGTGTTCAACCACAACCTTGAAACTGTGCCAGGCCTGTACCCAGAGGTGCGCCCCGGTGCGCGGTATTTCCATTCATTGCGGTTACTGCAGCGCGTCAAAGAGCTTGATCCGACGATGTTTACCAAGTCGGGCATCATGGTTGGTTTGGGCGAAGATCGTCAGTCTGTCGTGCAGGTCATGGAAGATATGCGTGCCGCCGACATCGATTTTCTGACCGTTGGTCAGTATCTTCAGCCAACCCCAAAGCACCACGCAGTTGATCGCTTTGTGACGCCAGACGAGTTCGCGTCTTATGAAAAGATCGCGTTTAGCAAAGGGTTTTTGATGGTATCTGCATCGCCTTTGACGCGGTCATCTTACCATGCGGGCGATGATTTTGCGCGGTTACGTGCGGCGCGTTTGGCTAAATTCGGTAGCGCCTAACGGATACGCACCCGTGTGTTGTTGGGCGTTAACCATTCGGGCCAGCCCCAAACCTGTTCGACGGCGTAAAGCCCGATGCAAAACAGCACGATTGCTGCCACAAATTTGACCCGCCCCATGCTGGGCGGGTTTTGCATGAGGCGTTTGGCCATCAAAAGCCAGCGTAGGTTCATTCTTCGGTGAACCGAACTTTACCAACATAAGGCAGGTTCCGGTTACGTTGGGCAAAGTCGATGCCATAGCCCACGACGAATTCATCAGGGATTTCAAAACCGATCCAGTCAGGTTTGTAATCAACTTCGCGGCGTGCCGGTTTATCAAGCAAGGCGATGGATTTCATTCTGGATGGTTTTTTGGTCATCAGGTAGTCGTGCACGTGGGCCAGCGTGTGGCCCGTGTCGATGATGTCTTCGACAACAAGCACGTCTCGTCCTTCAATTGCGCCACGCAAGTCTTTGAAAATGCGGACTTCTCGGCTGCTTTCCATACCGTCGCCGTATGATGACGCCTCGAGGAAATCGACCTCGACGGGCAGGTCCAATTCGCGCACCAGATCGGCGATGAACACAAAACTACCGCGCAGCAGCCCGACGACCACAAGTTTGTCAGTGCCGGCAAATTCATCTTGGATTTCGCGCGACAGGTCTTCGATCCGTGCGGCAATGGATTTCGCGCTGATCATTGTGTCGATCACATATGGTTTGTGCGGCATGACGTCCCCGAAGTTGATAGAAGGGTTGATTTTTCATGCCTAGTCTACGACATCAGATGGTGAAGTCACCCGCGAAAGACGCCTTATGACAACTCATTCTGAGACGAAGTTCCTGCCGTATACTGCCCAGCAGATGTATGACCTTGTGTCAGATGTGGCCAATTACCCCAATTTTTTGCCGTGGACCGCCGCTGCGCGCATCAAATCGATGACGGATCGGGGTGATCATATGGAAATGCGCGCAGATTTGGTGATCTCGTTTAAGGTGTTCCGAGAGACATTTGGTAGCCGCGTTTTGTTGTGGTCAGAGGCCAAAAAGATCGACACCGCGTATTTGGACGGCCCGTTCAAACATATGCAAAGCCAATGGCGATTTGTGGATGTCGACGGTGGGTGTGATGTGTCGTTCAACGTGGATTTTGAATTTAAAAACAGATTGTTACAAGGCGCAGCTGGTTTGTTTTTCTATGAGGCTATGCAGCGTGTCGTGCGGTCGTTTGAGGCCCGTGCAACGGAGATTTACGGTTGATTTTGAGCAAGAGGCAGATGTCTGAATGCGCAATGGATCAGCGGGTCAAACGCCATAGTTGATAGGCGGCAATGCTAGACGCAACCGCAGCCAAGAACAGCCAAGCTATTCCCGACTGCTCTAAATATACTGCGCCAGTATCGCTGTCGAAGCATCGCCCAAGCTCATTGTAACAGGTACGCCATTTGAAATGCAGGGCGTAGTACGCAAAACAGAAAGTGGCCGAGAATCCTAAGGATATAACAAAGGCAAGTTTTCTGATCGCGTTTTTCATAGCCGTAATTCTACAAGCAGAGAACGGAATTTCAATGGTTGCTTTGTCTGGCTTAGTGATCATAAATCATTCAAAGAAGTGAGAATTAACCAAAAACGGGCCGCCCATTTTGAGGAACGGCCCGTGGATTTGGTATATATCAAGACTTAGCTGGTGATGTCGTAAGCTCGTTCGCCGTGCACTGCCAGATCAAGCCCGTTGACTTCGGTTTCGTGATCGACCCGCATTGGCGTGACTGCTTTGCAGATATAGATCAGCGCGACGGTCACGACTGAGGTGTAAACGCCCACGATTGCCAGCGATCCGAGTTGTGCCGTCCATGTGCCAGCCCCAAAGACTGCGATCATGAGTGTCCCGAATATTCCGCCGACGCCGTGTACTGCAAACACATCCAACGTGTCGTCGATCTTGATTTTATTGCGGATAAAGATGACGGCTTCTTGGCACAAGATACCTGCGATGGAGCCGATTGCGAGGGCCTCAATCGGTGTCACAAAACCGGATGCTGGTGTGATTGATGCCAGACCTGCAATTGTTCCGGTAACGAGGCCCACAAGCGAGGCTTTGCCGAATTTTATCCGCTCCCAAAGCGCCCATGTCAGTGATCCGGCTGCCGCAGAGATATGTGTGACGGTGATCGCCATGGCAGCACCGCCGTCTGCTGCCAATTGTGATCCGCCGTTAAAGCCGAACCAGCCGACCCAAAGCATGGCGGCCCCGATCATCACCATGCCTGGATTATGCGGTGGTTTTGATGCATCGCGTCGCGCCCCAAGGAAGATCGCGAGGATGAGCGCGGCAAGGCCCGCCGTTTCATGCACAACGATCCCGCCTGCAAAGTCGCGCACGCCGATGTCGCCAAATATGCCGCCGTCAGCCAAGAACCCGCCGCCCCAGATCCAATGCACAACGGGTGCGTAGCACAGCAGCATCCACAGGCTTGAAAATAGCAATACAAAGCCAAATCCGATCCGTTCAACATATGCGCCAACGATGAGCGCAGGTGTGATGATCGCGAATGTCATTTGAAACGCGAAGAACAGAACCTCGGGTAGGGTGCCTGTCAGGCTGTCGACGGTCACGCCGTTCAGGAACAGCTTGTCGGCCCCGCCCCAATACCCTGACGTTCCGCTGCCAAATGCGATGGAATATCCAAAGCCGAACCAGAGCAGGCTCATGAGACATGCGATGGCATAACAATGCATGAACACGCTGAGCACGTTGCGAGACCGCACCAGCCCACCGTAAAACAGCGCTAAACCTGGTAATGTCATGAAAAGAACCAGCGCCGTGGCGACGATGATCCATGCTGTATCCGCTCCGTTCATATCGGATGCCCCTTTTGTCTTTCAATCGGGGTTTGGCATAGGCGGGGCTGGCTGCTGTCTCTTATACACATCTCCGAGCCCACGAGACCTCTCTACATCTCG
>CAJXTP010000006.1 GCA_913061335.1 uncultured Loktanella sp. | reverse complement strand
GCCACTTGTTTGGCGGCGGCGAGGCGAAGCTGGTTTTGGTCGAAAGCGATGATCCGCTGGAGGCTGGTTTGGAGATTATGTGCCAACCTCCGGGGAAGAAGTTGTCGACGTTGTCGCTGCTGTCGGGTGGTGAGCAGACATTGACCGCACTTGCGTTGATCTTTGCCGTGTTCTTAGCGAACCCCGCGCCGATTTGTGTGCTGGATGAGGTTGATGCCCCGTTGGATGATGCCAACGTGACGCGGTTCTGTGATTTGTTGGATGAAATGACCCGCCGCACGCAAACCCGTTTCCTGATCATCACGCACCATGCTGTCACCATGAGCCGGATGGATCGGTTGTTTGGTGTCACGATGGGCGAGCAGGGTGTGTCGCAGCTTGTGTCTGTTGATTTGAAGAAAGCTGCTGCGATGGTGGCTTGACGCCCCAATTAGTACGATAAGTCGTCGGGATGCGTGTTTTTGTAGTCTGGCGCGGGCAGGTCGATTTGATGTGCCCGAATTGTGGATTTGCCTTCGCTATAGGCTTTCATCACGCGGTGCATCCCGTCGATGATTTTGTGGTCTTCGCAGATCAGGATCGGATAGCTGAGGTCGGCCCGCATGACTTGGGCTGCGTGTTCCATCACGCTGATGCAAGTCGGTGGTACGTCGCTGTACCAATAGGGTTCGTAGATTTCTTCGATCTTGCTGAGCATCATATCAAACGGGGTGAACTTGCGTTTGAGCAAGGGTTCAACCCGCCAGATATGTGTGTCGTTGCCCACTTTGCGAAAGTGGTATTGCGCGCGGATCATAGCGCGTTGAGTAGCGCCGTGGTTGGCCAAGCGTCTGCGGGCAACCCAAGGCGGGTTTGTTCTGCTTGCACAGCGGCGCGTGTCATTGCCCCTAAGATACCGTCGATCCCGCCCACATCGTGTCCGCGTGCGGTCAGTTTGGTTTGCAGTGATTGCATTTGGGGTCCGGTCAGCGGCGGTGTTGGGTTGCCTGCATCGTAGACGGGTGCCCCGCTAAGTCGCGTTGCGAAATAGGCCGCAGTGGTCACGTAGACGAAGCTTTTGTTCCACTCAAAGTAGACGTCGAAATTGCGGTAGGCGAGGAATGCGGGCCCGTTGCGTCCCATGGGCAGCAGGACGGCCGCCTTAAGATTGGATGCGATTGATCCGCTGCGTGCAGTGACGCCTAAGGCCGCCCATTGTGCGCCCGATTTGCGTGTGTTCAGGCCGGTTTGTGCCCAGTCCAGATTGGCTGGTACGTTGATTTCTTGCAACCACGGCTCGTTTGGTCGCCAACCTAATGACGACAACACGTTGGCCCCTGACATCAGCGCGTCGGGTGAGGAACCTTTGAGGTCGACAACTCCGTCGCCATCCCCGTCCATGCCGTTTTCGATGATATCTTTGGGCAGCATTTGGACTTGGCCGATCTCGCCTGCCCATGCGCCAGTGGTCGTGGCAGGGTTCATGCCGCCCAATGCCGTTAGTTCAATCGCGGCCAGCAATTGTGGCCGGAACAATTCGGGCCGCCGACAATCGTGCGCCAGTGTCACCAGCGCGTTGCGCGTGTTGAAGTTGCCTTGGACTTGGCCAAAATCGGTCTCAAATGCCCAGAACGCCAGAATGACCCCGCGCGGGATGCCAAATCTCGCCTCGATTGAATCGAATGTGCGGTCAAAGCGGTTGCCGTAGACGCGCCCGTTGTCCATCCGGTTTCGGCTGATTAGCGCCCGCGAGAAGCTGATGAAATCTTTTTGAAACACGCCTTGGGATCTGTCTGCGCGCAGCACGGCTGGGTCGATTGCCGCGCCCTGAAGAATTTGTTGGGTCGCGGATGCGTCAAGCCCCATAGAGGCTGCCTCGGCTCTGATCCCGTCGAGGAACGCGGGCAGGGGCCCACCGCAGGTTTGCGCGAACGCGGGTGTCGTCAAAAGCGAAAGGGCGAGAGCGAGGCGCATGGGTCTGATCCTTAGGTTGTGCTTGGACAGCCTAGCAGGGCGATCACAGGCACACAAACCCGATGATAGCGGCTGCGCAAAGTGCTGCCACCCATGTCTGCCAAAGCACGCGCACGGCGCGGTCGATGTCGCTTGGCCCAAGGTCACGGTTGCCCAGCGGGTTCACATAGGGGTCGTCGGTCAGTTGACCGTCGTAGATGCGCGGTCCTGACAATGCGATATTAAGGTTGCGCGCCATTGCCGCCTCTGGCCAGCCTGCGTTGGGGGATCTGTGCAGGGCTGCCTCTGACCGGATTGTGGCGAGCGATGTGTTTGGGTTCAGCGCCCAGATTAGGAGCCCTGTGATCCGTGCTGGTATCCAGTTGACCACATCGTCAAGGCGCGCTGCCGCCCAGCCGAAGTCTAGGTGGCGCGGAGTTTTGTAGCCGATCATGCTGTCGGCGGTGTTGGTGATTTTATAAAATAGCAGCCCAGGTAGGCCACCAAGGGCGAACCAGAACGCAGGTGCGATGATCCCGTCTGACAGGTTTTCAGCGGCGCTTTCAATTGCGCCGCGCGCGACAGCGCTTTGGTCCATTGCGCCCGTATCACGCCCGACGATCATTGCGACGGTCTGTCTGCCATCGCCGAGGGAGAGGCGCAGCGCGTCACCGACGGTTTTGACATGTTGGGTCAGAGATTTTTGCGCCAGAAGGATTGCGCAGATGATAATGTCTGCGATCCCCCCCAATAGCCCATGCACGATGGCCCCAAGCGCAAGCGCGCCAAGGGAGAGCGACAGCATCACTGCGGTCCCTTTAATGCGGCGTGCGTGTCCGGTGTTGAACCGTTTATCCATCGCCCCGATCAGCCGTCCCATGAGAATGGCAGGGTGCGGGACGCGGTCCCAGAGCGCCTTGGGTTCGCCAAAGATGGCGTCGAGAAGCATGGCGATCACAAGCGTCAAAATGCGGATTCCAACTGGTCCCAGCGGTCGGGGGCAGGCAGTCCGAGGCGCAACCAGTTATCTGCATAGGGGAAGGTCCTGCTCCAGACATGGTGCTGCGCAAGTTGCGTTTGGGCCGCTTTGGCATCGGCGACTTCGTATAGGCGAAACAGGGTTGTGCCGCCCACAAGCGGCGCGCCTTTGGAGGCCATCAACGTATCAAGCCGGTCGCTGTCTGTGGCCAGCCGTGTGCGGGTGTCATCAGCCCAAGCCGGATCAGCCAAGGCCTCGGCCCCGATGCATAGGGCTGGGCCAGAGACGTTCCACGGGCCGAGCACGTCGGACAATTTGGCGATGATGTCTGGATCGCCGATTGCAAAGCCAAGGCGCAGGCCAGCCAGTCCCCAGAACTTGCCGAAGCTTTTTAAGACCACAGTGCCGGGGCGGGTGGCCAGATGCATCAGGGATGCGTCAGGCATGACGTCGCAAAAGCTTTCGTCAACGATGCGGATCGGCGCTGTTAACTGATCTGCGGTCCACAGTGCCCCGTCTGGATTGTTTGGATGCACCGCGACAATTGCATCGCGCCCAGCCTCGGTCAATGTCCAACCAGCGGCCTTAAATGCGGCACCGTGTTCGTTGTAAGTTGGCCCCGGAATGGCGACTTCGCCTGCGTCGATAAGCCGTGGAAGCGCCGCGATGATCGCACTTGCGCCAGCCGTCGGCAGGATTGCTGCGCCGTCTGGGACGTTCCAGAAACTGCGCGCAAAACCGATCAATCGCGCATAGGCGGATTTGTCAGGCAGGGCTGTCCATGCGTCGGCAGGCAATACGGGCGCAGGGTATGGCACGGGGTTGATCCCTGTGGACAGGTCCAGCCAGTCAGCACGCTTGCCGCCAAATTGCGCGATGGCTGCGTCTAACCCGCCGCCGTGGTCTCTATTATTGGTTTGCATCAGACGTCTGCATCTGGAATCGGTGGATGGCGGCTCACAAAGTGGCCTTTGATTGCTTGTGGCCATTCGCGGTACGGGACTTGGCCTTTTTCAGATGCGGCGTGTTTGGTCGCGTAATCAACAATGCCTGCGGCAGCGTCTTCTAGCGGTTCAAAATTGCCTATCGTGTAGGACAGTTTGCCGTGGCTTTGGATCGCGACGTTGCAGCCTTGTTTGCAGCCCATCAGGCAGGAAACGCGCCGCGTGCGCACATCTGTTGCACCGGCAGCCGCGGTTTCGACCAAAGCCGCTAACACTTCTCCGTCGGTTGTGGTTTTACCGGATGTATCCCAGTCGTCGCGTTTGCAGGTGTCGCAAATTGTAATCCAAGTGGTCATGTGTGGGCCTGTTGTTTAAGGTGGTTTTTTCAAGCGGAAAATTGCCAGAATCGGGAAGGTTGGGGCGCGTAACTGTCTTTTAGGTCAGGTCTGTGTAGGTGTTAACGCTTCGTTAGGATTTAAGGCGGACAGAGTTTATATAGTGTTAACAAGTCCCCGTTTCTGACGAAGTGGGTAATAAGTAACCGGAGCATTCATGCGCATTCTTATCGTGCAAAGCAACTACGATCTAAGTCAGGTTTGGACCCGTCATGTTAAACGGTTGGGCGCACGCGTGCGCCACGTGCAAACAGGCCAAGCGGCGTTAGCTTTGCTTGAGGTTGAAGAGTTTGACGCGATTGTGCTTGATCTGGTGTTGTCTGAGGGCAGCGCGCTGACGGTCGCTGACTTTGCCCAGTTTAGTCAACCTGCGGCAAATGTAGTTTTCGTGACGGACACGACGTTCTTTTCGGACGGTTCAATCTTTGCGTTATGCGCCAACGTACGGGCATTTGTAGAAACCGCGACCCCGCCAGATGACTTGGCCGCGATTGTACATCATTATGCGCAGGCTGCTAGCCGCGCATATGCGGCGCTGCGTAGTCAAGGACAGGGTTCACAGGGATAATCCGGTGTGGATTAATTGTCTCGTGGCTATAGTGATAGTGCCGCACGATATGGTCCATGTTCACCGTGTCGGCGACACCGGCCCACTGGTATAGCTCGCGGGTATAGGCCCACAGGTTCGGGTAATCCACGATCCGGTTGCGGTTACATTTGAAATGTAGGTGATAGACTGGGTCGAACCGGATCAGTGTGGTGAATAGCCGCCAATCTGCTTCTGTGATGACGTCGCCCATCAAATAGCGGTTTCCGCTAAGCCGCGCCTCGATCCAATCCAATGTGTCAAATAGCGGGTGCACTGCCGCATCGTAGGCTGCCTGAGATGTCGCAAAGCCGGATTTGTAGACCCCGTTATTGAAGGTGTCGTATATCCGGTCGTTCACAGGGGCCATTTCTTCGCGCAATTCGGCAGGCCAGTAGTCGTCCGTGTTGCCTGTGATCTCGTCAAAGGCACTGTTGAACATCCGAATGATCTCGGACGATTCGTTGGACACAATTGTTTCGCGTTCTTTGTCCCATAAGATTGGCACGGTGACGCGCCCCGTCATGGTCGGGTCGGCCCGCACATAGATATCGCGTGCGAATGGCAGCCCAAACAGCGTGTCGCCTGTTGCCCCATGATTATCTGTTTCAAAAGTCCATCCGTCTGACAGCATGTCCGGATGCACCGCTGAGACACTGATGTGATCGGTCAGCCCTTTTAGTGCCCGAAAGATCAACGTCCGGTGTGCCCAAGGGCAGGCGTAAGACACATAAAGATGGTAACGCCCTGATTGCGCTGGAAAACCATCCGTCCCTGATGGCCCCGCGGCCCCGTTTGCCGTGATCCAATTGCGGAATTTGGCATTGGCGCGTTTGAACGCTCCGCCAGTGGATTTTGTATCATACCAAACGTCATGCCAAACGCCGTCTACAAGCTGACCCATCGGGATCTCCTTTGTTTTGTAAGTTGATCAATAGGTAGCCTGCATGTGTGCGAACGCAAACCCCGCCCAGCGCGCAAGATTGGTGCATTCATGCACAGGCGGTTTGCGTGTCGGGAATCCACTGCCCGATGCCGTTTAACCGTTTGCAGGTAATCCGAAGCCCTCATATACACGCACCAACGAAGCCAATTGGCCAGACAGGTTGAAGGCGCAGGGTTGACCTATATTGGGGACCGAAGCGTCTTGTCGTTGACCTTCCCACCTTGCGTGCGCGCAGGCCGTCTGGCTGTGATATGAAAAAGGACCACGCCATGCGTTATATGCTGACAGTATTGTTCATTTTGACTGGCGGAGCTGCGGCTGCCGATCCGGGGCATTTGATTGAAATTGCAGGTCACGACCACTGGGTCGGTGGTGCTGCGATTGGTCTGGCGATCTTGGCTGGGATTTGGGGTGCTCTTAAAGGTGGCGACGATGCCCAAGAAGAAGCCGAAGAAGAGCTGGAAGAGGAAACCGCATGAAAACGGGTGTTATGATTTGCGGACACGGTTCGCGGTCCCAATCTGCGGTTGATGAATTCGCGACACTGGCGCAGAAACTACCTGCGTATTTGCCTGACGACTGGCTGTGCGATTATGGCTATCTGGAATTTGCGAACCCTGTGATCCGTGATGGTCTTGATCGCCTACGTGAAGCGGGTTGCGACCGCATTCTCGCGGTTCCGGGCATGTTGTTCGCTGCCATGCACGCCAAAAACGACATCCCAACGGTGTTGAACACCTATGCCACGCAGCATGGCGCGAACGTCAGCTATGGTCGCGAATTGGGCGTTGATCCTAAGATGATCGCTGCCGCCGCGAGCCGGATTAATGATGCCGTCGCTGCTGGCAATTCCAAGCATGGTGATGTGTCATTGCACGATACCTGCCTTGTTGTCATTGGCCGTGGCGCGTCTGATCCTGATGCCAACGGCAATGTCGCGAAAATTGCGCGTATGCTGCACGAAGGCATCGGCTTTGGCTGGCACGAGGTCGGCTATTCCGGCGTGACGTTCCCGCTGGTTGAGCCTTGCCTGACCCATGCGGCCAAACTGGGCTATAAACGAGTTATCGTATTCCCGTATTTCCTATTTTCCGGCATTCTGATCGACCGTATTTATGGGTTCACTGATCAAGTCGCGGCTGAGCACGCCGACATTCAGTTCATCAAGGCAGGCTATTTGGGCGACCACCCCAAGGTGCTGGAAACCTTTGCTGAGCGAATTATTGAGCAGACGGGTACGAACCCGCCGCCCAACTGCGGCACCTGCGCCTACCGGACCCAAGTGCTGGCAATGGACGGCGGCAAAGAGGTCACGATCCCAGCCGATATGCGCGAAAAACACCCAGCGTTTTCCGACTCACCGCCGCCGACCTGCGTATTGTGCAAATACCGCACCCAAGTCTTGGGCTTTGAAGCCGAAGTCGGCGCCGTGCAAGAATCGCACCACCACCACGTAGAAGGGCAGGGCGCGTCAGCGCCAGGCTCCAACGTGGCGGACTGCGCGATGTGTGATACGTTCTGTACGGGTGTGTGCCGGCTTGAGGTGGCGCATGATCATCACCACCACGATCACCACCACGGGCAAGGGGATGACCACCATCATCACCATGACCACGATCATGCGCACGCGGTTTATCCACATGCCGATCACCCACATGGCCCCGAAAGCGCACGCAAATTAGCACGGTCCTAACGCCTCGCTTTGTTCTAAATATTCCCGCCGGAGGCTCTAACACCGGCACCATGCAGAAAGCTCACGCCAGTGCGCACATATGAAAAAGACCCAAGCGCGATCTATGCGGCCAGCTTTGCGACTGTGCGTGCAGAGGCGCGGCTGGACCGGTTTCAGGCGGACATGCATCCGCTTATCACGCGGTTGATCCATGCTTGCGGTATGATCGAAGTGGCCGACAGGCTTGCATGGTCAACGGGTGCTTATGGCGCGGGTCATGCCGCTTTGCAGGCCGGTAAGCCGATTTTGTGTGATTGCGAGATGGTCGGCGCAGGCATTATCCGCCGGTATTTGCCCGCCGACAATAAGGTGATTGTCACGCTTAATGATCCATCCGTTCCTGATCGCGCTAAGGCAATTGGCAACACGCGGTCCGCTGCTGCGGTGGAGCTTTGGGTAGATCATCTTGACGGCGCGGTCGTGGCGATTGGCAATGCGCCAACGGCGTTGTTTCATTTGCTTGAATTGATCGATGCGGGTGCTCCGAAGCCTGCGGTGATCCTTGGATTTCCGGTTGGTTTTATTGGTGCTGCTGAAAGCAAAGCTGAACTGGCTGCCAATCCGCGTGGTTGCAACTTTGTTGCATTGCGCGGTCGGCGCGGCGGGTCGGCAATGGCATCGGCTGCGGTGAACGCGCTGGCTGCCGGATTACCGGAAGATAAGCTATGACCGCCCCTTGGTTACATATCGTGGGTATCGGCGAAGACGGTTTGGATGGCTTGGTCCCCGCAACCCGCGCTGTGGTTGAGGCTGCTGAGGTGATCTTGGGCGGTCAGCGCCACCATGCGTTGGCTGATGGGATCGGCGCGGAGCGTATTGCGTGGCCGTCCCCGTTCGACGCTATGATCGAGGCGATTGAAGGTATGCGTGGTCGTCGCGCTGTGATTTTGGTCACCGGCGATCCGCTTTGGTTTTCGGTGGGTGCGCGCATTGGTCGGTCAATCGATCCGTCTGAAATCGTATATCATCCGCAGTTGTCTGCGTTCCAATTGGCTGCTGCCCGTATGGGGTGGTCGTTGCCGGACGTCGAAACCCTGACCGTACATGGCCGCCCTGTTGAGCAGATGATTGCGTTCATTCAGCCTAATGCACGGTTGTTGGTGCTGACAACTGGGGCCGAGACGCCTGCGCAGATTGCCGCGTTTTTGGCGGATCGTGGGTTTGGTAAATCATCCATGACGGTGCTGGCCGCGATGGGCGGCAAAGACGAGCTTCGCTTTGATGGTTTGGCCGAAAGCTGGGACCACGATGTGCCTGCGTTTAATACATTGGCTGTAGAGTGTATCGCGGCGCCTGATGCTGCACTGTTGCCCCGTGTGCCCGGATTGGCCGATGCATTGTTCCAGTCCGATGGCACCATGACCAAGCAAGAGGTCCGCGCGGCCACATTGGCCAAACTGATGCCGATGCGTGGTGCATTGTTGTGGGATATTGGCTGCGGATCTGGGTCGGTCGCTATTGAGTGGATGCGGGCTGCCCGCTACGCCCGTGCGATTGGCATTGAGCCACGCGCCGACAGGCGAGCGATGGCGGGGGCCAATGCCTTGGCGCTTGGTGCGCCGAAATTGGAATTGGTTGACGGGACTGTGCCTGCCGCCTTGGACGGTTTACTTGCACCGGATGCAATTTTCATTGGTGGCGGCTTGAGCCATCAGACGTTTGAGGCTGCGTGGGCTGCTTTGCGCCCGCTTGGTCGTCTTGTGGCCAACGCTGTTACGTTGGAAAGCGAAGCCGTCCTGATGGAGCTGCACACTGCTTATGGTGGTGATCTTGTGCGTATTTCGGTGTGTCGTGCTGAGCCGATTGGTCGTTTAACTGGTTGGCGTCCTGCGATGCCTGTCACCCAATGGAGCCTTGTGAAACGATGACGATTGATGACGTGCGGCTGACGCCGAGGCCCCACCCTCCGTCCCAAGGTAAATTGTACGGCGTTGGTCTTGGTCCAGGTGCTGCTGATTTAATGACGCTCCGCGCGGCACGGCTGATCGAGAACGCATCGGTTGTGGCATATCCCGCGTTGGCTGGGGGTGATAGTTTTGCCCGCTCTATTGCGGCTGACTTGATTGCCGCGACATGCCGCGAGATTGTCATGGATGTGCCGATGACCGTGGAACGTGCCCCAGCACAGGCCGCTTATGACAAGGGTGCTGCTGATATCGCCGCCGCCTTGGATGCTGGTGAGGATGTTATTTGCTTGTGCGAGGGCGATCCGTTTTTCTATGGCTCGTTCATGTATGTGTTTGCCCGTTTGTCGGATAAGTACCGCGTCGAGGTTGTTCCTGGTGTCACGTCTATCACTGCGTGTGCCGCAAGTGCCGGCATGCCGCTTGCTGCCCGCAATGAGCGGCTGACTGTATTGCCCGGGCCGTTGCCTGAGGATGAACTCCGCGCTCGCATTGATGGTGCCGAAAGCGTCGTGATCATGAAAGTTGGTCGCCATATGGCCAAAATCCGCAGTGTGATTGAAGTCTTAGGTCTGACCGACCGTGCGGTGTACGTCGAGCGAGCGACCCTGCCGCAAGAGGTGGTTGTCCCCTTGGCCGATGCCCCTGAAATTGCTCCCTATTTTTCGATGATTTTGCTCACTAAAGGAGCCGACCCATGGCTGTAGCCCCCATAGCTTTAATGCCCGTAGTTTTGACTTTATCCCGTTCGGGAGAGCCTGTTGCACATAAAATTGCAGCACTGCTTGGCGCGAAAGTCCATGGCCGCAAGGGCCGTGTGGACACCGCTGATGCGTTTTTCGCCAATGCATTGGATCACACCCGTGATCTATTTGCCGCTGGTGTTCCAGTGATTGGCGTTTGTGCGAGCGGCATTTTGATCCGCGCTGTTGCTCCATTGTTGCTGGATAAATTAGCGGAACCTCCGGTGTTGTCTGTGTCTGATGATGGCGCAGTTGTCGTGCCGTTGTTAGGCGGACACCGCGGTGCCAATAAGCTGGCGGCGCAAATTGCGGACGCGCTGGGCGCTGTCGCTGCTGTCACAACGGCTGGGGATGTTGCCTTGGGTGTTGCCTTGGATGAGCCGCCTGCTGGCTGGGCGTTGGTCAACCGTGGTGATGCAAAGGGTGCCATGGCTGCGCTGCTGTCTGGTGGCGGTGCTAAGGTCGTTGGCGATGCGCCGTGGCTTGCTAATTTGCCTGCTGGCGACACGTTGCAGATTTCAGCAACGATGGACCGTATCGCCGATTTGGGCGAAGCGCATTTGCAATTTGCCCCGCAGCGTTTGACGTTGGGCGTTGGCTGTGCGCGTGATTGCGACCCAGCTGAGTTAGCAGCACTGGTCCAAGAGGTTCTTGTTGCGGCGAATGTCACACCTGCGTCGATCCATTCTGTGAATACCATTACGCTTAAGGCGGACGAGCCTGCGATCATTCAGTTGGCTACGAGCTTGGGCGCTCCTTTGCGATTGTTTGAGGCGGATGTCTTGGAGGCCGAGACACCGCGTTTGGAAAACCCATCTGATGTTGTTTTTGCCGAAGTGGGGACCCACGGCGTGTCCGAGGCGGCAGCACTGGCCCAAGCAGGGCCGGATGCCAATTTGTTGGTTGCTAAGAAAAAGACGGCCAATGCGACCTGTGCGATTGCGATTGCACCTGAGCCTTTGGTTACATCGCAGGGCCGCGCCCGTGGTCGATTGTCGGTTGTTGGTATTGGGCCCGGTCAAGCGGCTTGGCGTACACCAGAGGTGTCGCGACTGGTCGCAGAGGCCGAGGAGCTTGTGGGTTACGGGTTGTATATTGATCTGCTTGGTCCTTTGGCTGTTGGCAAGGAACGGTCTGATTTCCCGCTGGGCGGGGAAGAGGCCCGGTGCCGCTATGCGTTGGAACAGGCGGGCAAGGGTAAGAACGTCGCTTTGGTCTGTTCGGGTGATGCGGGCATTTATGCGATGGGCGCGTTGGTGTTTGAATTGTTGGACCGAACCGCTGCCGAGGAAGGCGTGTCTGACGCCGCTCGCCGCGTTGACGTTGTTTGCTCGCCCGGCGTGAGCGCCCTTCAGGGCGCCGCCGCCCGAGCCGGCGCGCCGTTGGGTCATGATTTCTGTACGATTAGCTTGTCCGATTTGTTGACCCCGCGTGATGATATTATCCGCCGTTTGCACGCTGCTGCTGAGGGCGATTTCGTCATCGCGTTCTATAATCCGGTGTCGAAAACCCGCCGTACATTGCTGGCCGAGGCCCGCGATATTTTGTTGCAACACCGCCCAGCCGACACGCCTGTGATGCTTGCCAGTTCGCTGGGCCGCCCAGAGGAACATGTGCGTTATCGCCGCCTTGATCAGCTTGAAGTTGACGAGGTTGATATGCTGACCGTGGTTCTGATCGGGTCCAGTAATTCGCGCCTTGCCCAAATGGGTGAGGGCCCTCGTATGTTCACACCGCGCGGTTATGCCCGCAAAATTGATGGTGATCTGACCGCCAAGCGCGATGACCCATATATGCCCGAGGAGGCATCCTAAATGACAGTCTATTTTATAGGTGCGGGTCCGGGCGATCCGGAACTTTTGACCATCAAAGCCGCCCGCGTGATCGGCGAATGCCCTGTGTGTTTATATGCGGGATCACTGGTTCCAGAGGCCGTTGTTGCCTGCGCCCCCGAAGGTGCGTTGGTCATGGATACCGCCCCAATGACGTTGGATGAAACCCATGGCCAGATCGTTGAGGCCCATGCAAAGGGCCAAAACGTCGCGCGTGTGCATTCTGGTGATCCGTCGCTTTATGGTGCAATCGCCGAGCAAATCCGCAGGTTGAAGGTTGCTGGGATTGATTATCAGATCATCCCTGGTGTGCCTGCTTACGCCGCCGCAGCTGCTGCATTGGGGACTGAACTAACGGTGCCAGAAGTTGCGCAGTCGATCGTCCTGACGCGTATGTCGATGAAATCAACGAGCATGCCTGCGGGCGAAACGCTGGAAAATTTTGCCAAAACCGGTGCCACGTTGGCTATTCACCTTGGTATTCGTGCGATGCGCGAGATTGAGCGCCAATTGGTCCCATATTACGGCGCGGATTGTCCGGTTGCGGTGATCTACCGCGTTGGGTGGCCGGATCAACTGATTATTCGGGGTACGCTGATGGATGTGCGTGAAAAAGCACGGGCCGCCAAGATTACGCGCACTGCACTGATTCTTGTCGGTCCTGCTTTGGCTGAAAACCACGGATTTCCCGATAGCGCGCTTTATGACGCGTCCCGTCCGCATGTTTTGCGTCCCAAGGCAGCCGTTAATTCATAGGGGTATTGCGCAATTTCGCTGCATTGCGGCGGATTTTGTCACTTGATCTTCATACTTTGGGGCCCATTATTGGGCCAAAGGGGACGACCGATGAATGACTTTTTGCCAGAGGCCGTGCGCCAAGGATTGGAAGCTGCCCGCAAAGAAGCGTTAAAGCGCAAGGACCGTTTGTGCGTGCATGACGGCGATAATGTCTACCGTATCCGCCGTTTCTGGGATGCGGGGTTTTCGCTTGATATAGATGTGGCAGAAAAATTGCGTGGCCGCGTCGAAATTTATGACGGTGCCCGCCATCTGTATCAGTGCCTGATCGTCGGATCATCCGTTGAGCGTGAAGAGCGCATTTTCGAATTCAAATGGCTGCACCTTGTAACAGATGCAGCCCCTGTTGATTATGAGCGCCCTGACTTCGTGCCAGCGGGCCTAATCACGAATTAAATTATTGCAGGTCGCTAAAGGCGACTTGCAAGCGCGCCACGGCGTCTTCGATTTGCGCGCGTGTTGTACCAATGTTGAAGCGCAAGAAATTGTCCCCTCCTCGCCCGAAAGTCGGCCCATGGCTTGCCGCGATTTTAGCGTTTTTCTGCACGCGTTCAATCACCTCTTCCATCGACATACCTGTGCCGGAAAAATCCACCCAAGCCAGATAGGTCGATTCGAGGGCCATTGATTTCACGCCCGGAATGGCGTTCACGCCCGCGTCGAACACTTGACGGTTTCCATCGAGATACGCGCGCAGGTCATCAACCCATGCGGCCCCATCTGGCGAATAAGCGGCCGTTGCCATGAATAGCCCAAAGCTGTTCGCCGAGATACCCATCGCCGCCATGCGCCCACCAAACCGTGCGCGCAGTTCAGGGTCTTCAATGATCACGTTGCCTGCGTGGCCGCCTGCGATATTGAACGTCTTGGTTGTGGCGGTCATTGTCACGAGACGGTCGGTAATGCCGTCGATATGGGCCGTCGGAATGTGCGTGTAGCCAGGCATGGTCAGATCGTGGTGAATTTCGTCCGACACCAAGATCAGGTCATGCCGTTTGGCAAAGGCTGCGACAGCTTGCAGTTCGGTTTTGGTCCAAACGCGCCCGCTGGGATTGTGCGGCGAACACAAAATGAGCATCCGTTCGTTGCCGGTCATTTGAGCATCGTAGGCGTCAAAGTCGAATTCATAGCGGCCAGCATTGTTGGCCAACGCACACGACACCACTTGTCGTCCTGCGGCGTTTATCACTCTGGCGAATGCGTGATATACAGGCGTGAACAGGACGACCCCGTCGCCTACGGATGTATAGGCATCGATGCAAAGGGCTGTGCCGTTGACCAGACCGTGAGTTGTGAAAATCCATGACGGATCAATCTGCCAGTCGTGGCGTTCGGACATCCACCACTGGATTGCTGCGCGGTAGTCACCTTCGTCGCCGTAGTAGCCGTAAACACCGTGGTCGTGCATCGCTTTGACCGCGTCTTGTACGCATTGCGGCGGCTGAAATTCCATATCCGCAACCCACATTGCAATGCCGTCATCGGGGGATACGCTATAGATGGATTCCATGCTGTCCCACTTGCTGGAATGGGTGCCACGGCGATCGGGAATGTTGTCAAAGCTCATTGGGTCTCTCCGGCGTTATCATTCAGATACTGGTGCGGCTTGCGCGACAAGGATGCAAGCGCTAGATCGTGGCATATGACTATTCGCAATATCTTGATCCATCCCGATCCCCGCCTGAAAAAGACCGTCGCCCCTGTGGCTGACGTGACCGATGATGTGCGCCGTTTGGCCGATGATATGTTGGAGACGATGTACGACGCGCCGGGTATCGGCTTGGCCGCCCCACAGGTCGCCGTGATGACCCGCCTGTTGGTGATGGATTGCGCCAAAGAAGAAGCCGCAACGCCAGAGCCGATGGTGTTAATTAACCCGTCCGTCATTTGGTCGTCCGACGAGCTGTCGGTCTATGATGAGGGCTGTTTGTCGATCCCAGATCAATACGCTGAGGTTGAACGCCCTACGTCCGTTAAGGTTAGCTGGACTGGTTTGGACGGTAAGGTTGTCCAAGAGACGTTTGACGGGCTTTGGTCGACATGTGTTCAACACGAAATCGACCATTTGGACGGCAAATTGTTCATCGATTACCTTAAGCCGCTGAAGCGCCAGATGATTACCCGCAAGATGCAAAAGCTGAAGCGTGAAATGGCCCGTGACTGATTTGCAGCTTCGCTTTGTGCCAGATCCGGTGTTGCGCGCTGTTTGTGCGCCTGTGACGGTATTTGACGCAAAGTTGGCTGCGATCGCCAAGGACATGTTAGAAGTAATGTACGCTGCACCGGGGCGCGGTTTGGCGGCCCCTCAGGTGGGCATTACACAGCGCGTTTTTGTGATGGATGCGACGTGGAAAGATGGCACACCCGATCCGCAGGTGTTTGTGAACGCAGAAATGGTTGAGTGTTCTGAAGAGATTGTCGTGATGGCTGAAGGCTGCCTTTCGATCCCTGATCGCACATCTCGCGTTGCACGTCCTGCGCAGGTGACCTTGCGTTGGCAAGATCTGGATGGTGCCCCGCAGACCGGTACATTCACTGGTTTTGCCGCTGCCTGTGTCCAGCATGAGCGCGACCACTTGGACGGCATTCTTTGCACTGATTATCCGGAGGCCCCATGACACACCGCCCATTTGTGATGTACCCGCACAAAGCACTGCGTACCCCTGCCGCCCCTGTGACCGAGATCACCGATGATATTCGTGCCATTTGGGATGAGATGATCGGTGTGATGGACGCGATGCCTGGCTATGGTCTAGCTGCCCCGCAGTTAGGGATTGGGATGGCTCTGGCGGTCGTTGATGCCAGCACAAAACGCGGGCAGGCGATGCGTTTGGCCAACCCAGAGATTTTGCACAGCTCCGTTGAGCCCCGCGAACACGAGGAAGCGTCTCCGAATTTGCCCGGTGTCGGTGCCAAGATCACCCGCCCGCGCGCGGTGACTGTCCGGTTTATGAACGCTGATGGAGTCTGGGACCGCCACGAGTTTGTTGGTCTTTGGGCGACGTCTGTTCAGCACCAGATCGATCATCTTGCGGGCAAAATGTATTTTGATCACCTCAGCCGTACCAAGCGCGATATGCTGATCAAAAGGGCCGCAAAGCTGCGCACCTAAGATCGGTGTCGGAGTCTGGGGCGGGGATATGTGTCAACCAAAGAGGGAACGCGATGCGGATCATTTTCATGGGGACCCCCGATTTTTCGGTGCCAGTTTTGGATGCGCTAGTGGCTGCGGGCCACGATGTTGTTGCGGTTTATTCGCAGCCACCGCGCCCTGCGGGTCGTGGTAAAAAGGATCGCCCAAGTCCTGTGCAGGCGCGTGCCGAGGCTTTGGGGTTGGTTGTCCGTCATCCGGTTTCATTGCGTGACGGTGATGCACAAGTTGAATTTGCGGCGTTGGGCGCCGATGTCGCGGTCGTGGTTGCCTACGGTTTGATCTTGCCGCAGATTGTTTTGGATGCGCCGCGATTGGGATGTTTGAATATTCATGCGTCGTTGTTACCGCGTTGGCGTGGTGCCGCACCGATCCACCGCGCGATTATGGCGGGCGACACCCAGACGGGTGTGTGCATCATGCAGATGGAGGCGGGGCTGGATACTGGTCCAGTTTTGCTGCTTGAGGCCACGGATATTGGCGCCGCCGAGACCACAGGTGTATTACATGATCGGCTGTCACAAATGGGCGCTGGGTTGATTGTGCAGGCCATAACGCAGCTTGCTGATTTGTCACCACAGGTGCAGCCGGATGACGGCGTGACCTATGCGGCGAAAATTGACAAGGCAGAGGCGCGCGTTGAGTGGACACGTCCTGCCGTCGAGGTTGATCGCCAAATTCGTGGGCTGTCCCCGTTTCCGGGGGCTTGGTGCATGGTCGGCGATGAGCGGGTGAAACTGTTGGCGTCGCGTATCGCAAATGGAACCGGCGATGCGGGGACGGTTTTGGATGGGTTCACGATTGCTTGTGCAGATGGTGCCGTTGCAGTGACGCGCGTTCAACGCGCAGGCAAGACCGCGATGGGCGCGGATCAAGCGCTGCTTGGATTGGATCTTGGAGCGAGATTAGCCTAGCCCACCGATCTGCGTTTTCATCAGATCGACCGCCCAAACAGCATCACATCCCATGGCGACAGCGACAGGTTTGCGCGTGGTGTCAGCAACTGTTGCGCCGATTTCGTCGCCCGATTGGGTAACCTTGATCCCCGTCATCTGAAACGTGAATTTGTCGGGGTCGGTACAGGCCAGCACGGCCAACGCGTCATGCATTGGGCAGCCATCCATGACACCGACACTGCGGTAAAATCCAAGATAGAAATCCGAGATCCGTTTTATAAACCCGCCAATCTTTGGCGCAACTTTTTCAAGGTCATCAAAGTCTGTTGGTGTCAGCAATGTCTTCATTGTGGCGTCGAGCCCGACCATTGTGATGGTCATGCCTGATCCAAAAACCGCATCAGCTGCAATGGGGTCGTGGATGATGTTGGCCTCAGCGTATTTTGATACGTTGCCTGCGTGCTTGAACGCACCGCCCATAATAACCAGTGATTTAACATTTGTGGCGAACGACGGGTCAAGCGCGATTGCGTCTGCGATGTTCGCAAGCGGACCTATCGCACAGATAACCAATTCACCGGCATGTTTGGCTGCCATTTCACACAAGAATTGTGCCGCGTCGCGCGGGTCGTTTTGACCGATCTGCGGGATGTTCGTCAAATCGCCTAAGCCTTCGGGGCCATGCACGTAGTCTGACGGCGCGTAGCTGTCAGCGCCGTAGGGCAGGGCGACCCCTTGGGCCACGGGTACGTTAAAGCCAAGTAGGTCAGCAAGATAGCGTGCATTTCGGCTAGATTGGACCACATGCGTGTTCCCAAACACCGCTGTCATCCCAATAAGGTCAACCTGTGGCAACGCGTGGGCCAGTGCGATTGCAATCGCATCGTCGATGCCTGGATCAGTGTCGATAATTAATTTCATGGGTCTACCTCATCGGGTCAAATTGGGCGTTAGTTAGGGTGCAGTCTCGGACAGCATCGCGTCCACAGGCCCGGAATTCAAGGTCTCGGGTCAGGCAAATGCGGGCCTCTTGAATATATCCTGCTTTGCACGTCACGGTGACCCCATCTGGGGTAAGGTCAGCGTTATCTTTGACAAAGGCTTGTTCGATCAAGGATGTGGGCAGGGTGACTGTTTTGGACAGTTTTCGGAATACTTCGGGCCGATTGATCCGACTATAGGCTTCGCGTGATAGGGCGTAATAATCAACAGGGTCCATGCCAGAGCAGACGCCGTGTTTGTTCCACTGGTACCATGCAAGTCCTGACGAGCCCATGATATCGGCCATTTCGCTGGTTTGGCTGCGCGATGGCGGGCGCAAAGTCGTGCGGCAATTGGCTGGATAGCCCTGTTCATATTGCGGCCAAAGCCCGTGTAATATCCAACCGTTTTCAGTGGTGTCGTCGCATTGCGGGGATTGCCGTGCGTCCCCTTCCAATGCGCACCAATTGGCGGACCACGACAGGGACATAACGTAGTAGTCAAACGTGCCTGCCTGATCCTGCGCGGATGCGGGGCTGGCGAGCAGAAAAAGGGCGGTCATCAGGCGTAACATTTTGATCTTTCCTAAACGTACTTGCCCCCTTATAAGGCTTCCAAGTTCCCCGACAATGCGAACCGGCCCAATAAGGGGTCAGCCCAAATTAAGGGCGCTGGATAGCTATGTCTGATGACAACAGGAGACAGAGATGTCGAATCTACCAATTATGGCGAAAGCCACGGCCGTCTGGCTTTGTGACAACACAACAATGACGTTTCTGCAGATCGCTGATTTCTGTGGCCTACACGAGCTGGAAGTTCAGGGCATTGCTGATGGCGATGTGGCAACTGGTGTTAAGGGCTTTGACCCGATCAGCAACAAACAGCTGGTTCAAGCTGAAATCGACAACGCAGAGGCTGATCCTAAGTACCGGATGAAGTTGCTTTTTAACCCAGCAGCTGCGGGCGAAGAAAAGCGTCGCGGCCCACGGTATACGCCGCTGTCCAAGCGTCAGGATCGCCCAGCGTCGATCTATTGGTTGGTCAAGTTTCACCCAGAGCTGTCGGATGCTCAGGTGTCCAAGCTGGTTGGCACGACCAAGCCAACCATTCAGGCAATTCGCGAGCGGACCCACTGGAACATCAACAACATCGACCCAATTGATCCGGTAGCTTTGGGTCTGTGCAAACAGATCGAGCTGGATGCTGCCGTGCAAAAGGCCAATGATAAGAAGGCCAAAGAAGGCGGCGTCATGTCTGATGATGAGCGTCGCAAGTTGGTCAGCACCGAGCAGTCCCTTGGCATGCCAGCCGAGCCAAAGATGCCAAGTTCCTTGGCCGGTCTTACGACATTCAGCCTTGCTGATCCGCGTGACGACGAAGATGATCTGGAAACGAAGGCGGGTAATCTAGACGTGTCAGATGCTGACAGCTTCTTTAACCTGCCCGACGATGTAGATGGTGACGACGACAAATAAGTCGTCCGATAGCAAAACCGAAAAACGCCGCCTTGGTTTGATCCCAAGGCGGCGTTTTTATTTATTCGGCGGGTATGGTGTTTGATCCTCGGCCAAACAACCACGCCCATATCCGTCGAATGCGACGGCCCATCAATTCACCCCAGATTAGCATGGCAGGTGTCACGACCAGCGTGATGACCATGGTAATGATCACCCCGCCCGCAATTGCGCTGGACAGCTCTGTCCACCACTGTGTCGACGGTGCCCCATAGACGATTTCGCGTGTGAAAAAGTTGATGTTCAACCCGATGACCATTGGCATGAGGCCAAGTGCCGTTGTGATCGACGTTAGGAACACGGGCCGCAGACGCTGTGCCCCACTGCGCAGCGCTGCCTCGAGTGAGGGTTGGCCAGATTTCTTAAGTTCGTTGTAAGTATCGATCAGAACGATGTTGTTGTTCACAACGATCCCGGCCAGCGCGATCACACCGATCCCACCCATAACGATCCCAAACGGACGACCGGTGATGATCAGCCCAATCAGCACTCCGCTGATTGAAAAGACGATTGCCGACATAACAACAAAGGCTTGGTAGAAGTTGTTAAATTGCGTCAGCAAGATCACGAACATTAACACAATCGCAGATGCAAACGCCCCCCCGAGGAAGATCATCGTATCAGCCTGTTCCTCTGCCTCGCCACCAAAGGACCACGTGACGTTGTCGGGGGTATCCATGTTTTCAAGTGCTGCGCGCAAAGCCAAGGTTTTTTCGTTTACGTTGATGTCGGGGCCGACATTGGATTCAACGCTGACGACGCGTTCCTGGTCGATGCGGTTGATTGTGCCGCTGCGTGGAGCAGGTTCAAACGACACAAAGTTAGTGATTGGAACAAGGCCCGTCGACGTTGGAACGCGCAGGCTCTGGAGTTCTTCCAGTGTTCGGTCTTGGGATGGGAAACGCACCCGAATGTCGACTGATCCATCAACGTCGTCGGGGCGGTAATCTGCAACTGTGATCCCTTGGGTCAACAATTGTACTGCTTGCCCAAGCAGTGACACGTCGGCACCAAAGCGTGCAGCTTCGGACCGGTTGACGCGCAGGCGCCATTCAACGCCGGGCAGTGGGCGGGTGTCAGTCACGTCCGTGAATCCACCAATATCGCCCATAATACCGAGTATTTTTCTGGTCACTTCAAGCCGGGCATCATTGTCGTTTGAGATGATTTTAATGCTAATGGGCTTGCCGCCAGCAGGACCGCCCGCGGCGATTTCGACCTGAATATCAATGCCTGCGATGTCGGACATTGCGGCGCGGATATCCTCGGTAATGACTGCGGCCTTGCGACGCGTATCCCATTCGGTCAGCTCTAGTTGGATCGTGCCGATGATCTCGGCGTCTTCATTTTGGGCTGCGACAGACCGCGCATAAACGGACGCAATTGCCGGATCATCGAACAGACGCTCTTCAACGCGGCGCACCAGCGCGTCACGTTCATAGATCGAGAAATTATCACGGGCGCGGACCTGCACTTGCATAAATTCAGGTTCTTGGTCGGGGAAGAATGTGACGCCGTTACCAAGCTCGCCATATGCCTTAAACCCACCGAGCAGCATCACGAGCGCCAAGATAACAGTGACGCCAGGACGCAGGATCGACCAGTTCAACACGCGGACGTACATGCCTGTTAGACCCGGCAAATTGCGCGGATCGCCTTGTTCGGTTTCATAGAAAGTCGCTTTGTCGCGTGATGACAAAGGCCGTTTTTTACCGATGATGCCCCCTGTGACGGGAATGAAAATCAGCGCCATGAACAGCGATGCCGTCAACGTCAGAATTACTGTGATCGGCAGGAATTTCATGAATTCCCCGATCATGCCCGACCAGAACAACAGCGGGAAAAACACCGACAATGTGGTCAGGGTGGATGCGATGATTGGCCATGCCATCCGTTTGGCCGCGTCCGCATAGGCGGCTTTTGGTTCGGCCCCTTCCTGCAGGTTTCGGTCGGCCAGTTCGACCGTCACAATGGCCCCGTCCACAAGCATGCCGACGACCAAGATCAATGAGAACAGCACGATGACGTTCATGGTGTAGCCCAAGAACCATAACGCCGCGACACCTGTGAGAAATGCACCGGGAATGGCCAAACCGACAAGAAGTGCGGACCGTAGCCCAAGCGCCCAAACGATCACGATCATAACCAGCAAGATGGCCGCGATGACGTTCGCTTCGAGGTCGGCAAGCATGGATTTGACTTGCTTGCTTTCGTCTTGAAGGTAGTTGATCGAAACGCTGTCAGGCCAGCTGGCTTGCGCCTTGGCGATAACCACTTTTGCGTCGGCAACAGTGTCGATGACATTCGACCCTGACCGTTTTTTGATCTCGAGCGCCAAGGCCGGCTGGCCATTGATACGGGCAAAGCTGGTGGGGTCTTCAAAAGTGCGCCGGATTGTCGCCAGATCGGCAAATGTGACGACGGTATCGCCGCGCACTTTAACGGGCATTTCCATGACGTCAGCGATGTTTTCGATCAAGCCCGGGACTTTAAGTACAAGGCGCCCTGCGCCACTTTCGATGGCACCTGCGGCGATCAAACGGTTGTTGCGACTGATCTGCCCGATGAGTTCGTCAAACGAAATGTTATAGGTTTCGAACACCGTCGGATCGATGAGGATTTCTAATAATTCAGTGCGCGATCCGCCCACGTCGACTTCAAGAATGCCAGACAGGGCTTCAAGGTCGTCTTGCAGGCTGGTCGCCAGCTCGTTGAGCGTCCGTTCGGGAACAGGGCCAGAAAGAATTGCTGTAAGGATTGGAAAAAGCGCTGTGTTAATCTCGGTCACAGTGGGATCGCGCGCATCATCGGGCAGGTCTCCCTTGGCACGGTCAACGGCTTCGCGGACTTTATCGATCGCTTCGTCTACGTCGCCGCCCGGTTCGAATTCAAGTTGCACATTGCCGAAACCTTCGCCCGCGTGGGACGTCATGGTCTTTAGGCCAGTCAAAGATCCAAGCTCGGCCTCCAGCGGACCGATTAGCAGGCGCTCGCTGTCTTCGGGCGAAATGCCATCAATGCCGGTGGACACATAAGCAATCGGGATCGAAATCTCAGGTGTGCTTTCTTTCGGGATGCCGTTGTACGCATATGCACCGACAAGCAGAATCGCGACAAAGGCTAGGAAAACAACGCGTGTGCGTGAAAATGCGGCGTCGATGAGCGTGTTCATTGGGACGCCTCCGCCGTGAGCGTCGCCTCTGGCTGAGGGTCAACTGTTTGACCGTTATTTACGTAACCTTGGCCAATGGTAATGATGTCGACTGAATTAGGCAGGCCGCTGACCCAAATACCGTCAGTTTGCGCGCGCTCAATTTTGATTTCGGAAAAGACCACGACGTCATCAGCATTGACGGTTTTCACACCCAAAGTGCCATCAGACCCAAGCGACAAAGTTGCGGGTGACATGAAATGCGCGACCGCTTCGCCAATTGGGATGCGAATTTCGGCACTGACGCCGGCAGGGACCGCACCGTCTTCGTTTTCGACAGTGATTTCAGCAAGAAATGTCCGCGTGGCCTGATCGGCGCTGGTGCCCACAAAGGCAACGATGCCGTCGCGTTCTTCACCTGTGATGAATGTGACCTTGGCCTCCTGACCAGATTTGATATTGCGCAAAGATTGTTGCGGCACCTGAATTGTCACAGATAATGGGGAGTTGTCGACGATTTGACCAACTTCTGATCCGGCAGACACGAATTCACCTGCGTTCAGATTCAACGCCTCGAGACGGCCTGCAAAGGGCGCAGTAATTTCAGAATTTGCCAGTGACTGCTCGGCGTTGATTACCGCAGCATTCGCGTTGGCAAGGGCTGCACGGTTCTCGCTAAGCCTGTCGTTGGTCGCGACGCCACGTTCCACGAGCGTTTCGGAGTTGTCAAAATCGCGTTGGGCGCGCGCCAATTCCTCTTGCGCGCGCGTCAAATCCGCCTCGTTACGGGTGACATCAAAACGGGCAATTAGTTGGCCAGCGCCGACATTAGTCCCTTTTTCGACCATGACTTCGGCAATCTGTCCGGTTGCTTCGGCGCGAATGGAGGTCATTCGGTCCGGTATCGCTTGGCCTTCGGCGACGAAATATTGTGTAACCGTTTCTGCCCGTGAAGAGGCAACAGCGACGGATATGAGCCGCACCGTGGATTCCACAGGTGTCACGACAGCTTCTTCTTCGGCGGGTGCGACAAACCCGCTTCCCATCCAAGCGCCAACCCCGATCAAAAGAAGGCCTGCGACCCATTTTGACCGACCCGACCCGCGTTCTGTGTCAAAGCTAAGAGGGGCGTTAGCGGGTTGTTTGGGCATCTCGGGTCTCCGCGCGCGAATATCGCGCAACATTCAATTCATTACAGTTAATACGCTACATAGGGGCTATTGGCCCCGTTTCCAGTGTCAAATTGGTTTACGTGCGTTCAAAGCGGCAGTAATTGTGCCGTCATCCAGATAATCGAGTTCACCGCCGACAGGAACACCTTGTGCAAGTGACGTCACGATCACGCCAGGCAATTGGTCTGCGATGTAATGCGCGGTGGTTTGACCGTCGATGGTTGCCCCAAGCGCGAGAATAATTTCGGTGATGGATTCGGAGGCGATCCGGTCGAGCAGTTTTGGAATGCGCAACTCGTCTGGACCAACCGCATCAAGCGCCGAAAGTGTCCCGCCAAGCACGTGATAGCGCCCTTTAAACACGCCTGAACGCTCCATCGCCCAAAGGTCAGCGACGTCTTCGACCACGCAAATCTGCCCGATGTTGCGTTTGTCCGCCGAGCAAATATCGCAGACATCCGTGGTGCCAATATTGCCACAATTCAGGCATTCGCGTGCGGTTGTCCCGACTTTATGCATGGCGTCGGCCAAGGGGATAAGGACAAGGCTGCGTTTCTTGATCAGATGAAGGACCGCGCGCCGTGCTGAGCGTGGCCCAAGACCCGGTAATTTCGCGAGCAGTGCGATCAGGTTATCTAAGTCTTGGGTGCCTTGCGTCATATCAGAACGGCAGGTTCATGCCCGGTGGCAACCCAAGCCCTTCGGTCATCTTTTGCATTTCTTCAGCGGCCCGATCATTGGCTTTTTGCTGCGCGTCTTTGATCGCCGCAAGGATCAGGTCTTCGACGACTTCTTTGTCATCACCGTTGAAAATCGACGGATCAATGTCGAGGCTTTTCAGCTCGCCTTTGGCCGTTGCCGTTGCTTTCACAAGGCCCGCGCCGGACTGTCCTTCGACCATGATATTTTGCATGTCTTCTTGCATTTGGGCCATCTTGCCCTGCATGTCTTGCGCTTGCTTCATCATCTTGGCCATGTCGCCAAGACCGCTCATACCTTTGAACATCGGTGTCTCCATTTACGTGTTGGCCGTAAGATATGTGCAGCTGTGCTGTTACACAAGGTTTAGGCGTCGTCGAATGGATCCCATTCTTCGTCAACCTCTGGCAAGGCTTCAACCATCGCGTCTTGGGCTTTGTCGGCCTCGGTTTTGATGTCGACGATCTTGGCGCGCGGGAATGCGGCGATGACGGCTTGGACCAGCGGGTGATCTTCTGCTGATTTGCGCAGCGCGTTTTCTTTGACGTCCCGAGTTTGCGCGATTGTGGGTGCGCCGCCTTCGTTTACGACCGTGATCGCCCAGCGGTTACCTGTCCAAGACTGAAGCCGCGACCCAAGCCGTCCAACCAGATCGGGTGCTGCATCGCTTGTCGGGTTCACTTCGATCCGGCCGGGTTGGTAGTTGACCAGTTGCAGACCCGTTTCGACCTCTACCAGCAGTTTGACGTCCCGGTGCTGGCGGATCAGCTCAACGACATCCTCGAACCGCGCGTAATGTGCCAGCGCGTCAGGCGCGAGTGCCACTGCGGTTTGCGCGCCAGAAGCGGAAGGGCCGCTGTGTGTTGGTGTCTGCGCGTGGGATTGAGCTTGCGCCACTCCGCCGTTTGGTGCGGGTCCTCGCGAAGATGGGCCGCCGCTGGTTGGAGGCGGTGTCGCATCTTTCAGCTTTTTGACCAGTTCCTCGGGGGATGGCAGATCGGCGACATGTGTCAACCGGATCACAGCCATTTCGGCTGCCATCATTGCGTTGGGGGCCATTGCGACCTCTTCCAATGCTTTGAGCAGCATTTGCCACATCCGGCTCATGACGCGCATCGGCAGGTCAGTGGCCATGGCTTGACCGCGTGTCCGCTCGTCTGGGCTGATGGTTGGGTCTTCGGAAGCTTCGGGCGTGATCTTAATGACGGACACCCAATGGGTAATCTCGGCCAGATCGCGCAGCACGGCCATCGGATCGGCCCCGTCAGCATATTGCGCAGATAATTCGGTAAGCGCGCCAGCGGCTTCGCCCTTAAGGATCATGTCAAACAAATCGAGCACGCGGCCACGATCGGCAAGTCCAAGCATCGCACGCACCTGTTCGGCGGTGGTTTCGCCTGCGCCGTGGCTGATCGCTTGGTCGAGCAATGATTGCGCGTCGCGCGCAGAGCCTTCTGCGGCCCGCGTAATCAGTGCCAGCGCATCGTCAGAGATTTCTGCGCCCTCGGCGATGGCGATTTTGCGCAGCAGGGCGATTTGGTCTTCTGGTTCAATCCGGCGCAGGTCAAACCGCTGACACCGCGACAAGACGGTCACGGGTACTTTGCGGATTTCTGTCGTCGCAAAAAGGAATTTGACGTGCGCGGGCGGTTCTTCAAGCGTCTTCAGCAGGGCGTTGAACGCGCCTGTGGACAGCATGTGAACCTCATCGATGATGTAGATCTTATAACGGGCCGAGGCCGCACGGTAATGCACACTGTCAATAATTTCGCGGATGTTGGCGACGCCAGTATTCGACGCGGCATCCATTTCGATCACATCGACATGGCGGCCTTCCATGATCGCGACACAGTGTTCGCATATCCCACATGGCTCGGTCGTGGGTTTGCCAGTCCCGTCAGGGCCGATGCAGTTTATTCCCTTGGCGATGATCCGCGCCGTTGTCGTCTTTCCTGTGCCGCGAATACCCGTCATCATGAACGCTTGGGCGATCCGGTCTGCCGCGAACGCATTGCGCAGAGTGCGGACCATTGCGTCTTGGCCAACCAGATCGACAAAAGTCTCTGGGCGGTATTTGCGGGCAAGGACTTGATAGGCAGGGGTGTCGGTCATGGGCGCTTTCATCTGGATTCGGGGGCCAAGGGTGAGGGTACGGCGCACAGGTGGCCACGTCTACCGTGTTTACGGAGGCTATCTTATAGGTCACTGTCTGAAGATTGCGCAGAACAGGGCAGGGGCCAGAATGTCGGATTTCACAATATATGAAGTGGCGATGGGTAGCGGTGTGATTGCACTGTCTCCGATGCCGGGTCTCGATGGCGACTTTGTATGCGATATGAGGGACGTTATTGCATGGCAGCCTGATCTTGTTGTCACTTTGGTTGAGCAGGCCGAACTGGCTGCAAAGGGTGCGGCTGGTTTGGGCGCAAGCCTTGCGCAAGCGAGCGTGGATTGGCGTCACCTGCCAATGGCTGATTTTGGAACGCCGTCTGTGGATGATGGTCCGGATTGGGATGACGTGATCGCGAACGCGGTGACGCGTTTGTCTGACGGCGGTCGTGTCTTGGTGCATTGCCGTGGGGGCTGCGGGCGCTCTGGCATGGCCGTGTTGCGGATCATGATTGCAGCGAGTGAGGATGCCGATGCAGCCTTGCTTCGACTGCGGACCGCGCGACCTTGTGCGATTGAGACCGCTGCACAAATGCAATGGGCGCGTACTGCGTAGGATGGGTTTTAACCCATCTTGCTAGCGCTTTTTACGGGACTGCGCTGCCTTGACGATTTTACCAAACTTTCGGCCGCGTGAATGGGCTTGCGCGATTGTTTCCGTGGCTTGCGCATCTTCGCGCACCAGCTTTTGAAACCGCTTAAGGCGTTCGGGGTCAATATCCCCTGCCGTAATGCCAGCCTGAATGGCACATCCCGGCTCGCTGATATGCTCGCAATTGCGGAACCGGCAATTGCCTTCGACTTCAGAAATCTCGGGAAACGTTGCAGCAATTCCTGCGGCAACATCAGCCACACCAAGGCCACGCATTCCGGGGGTATCGATCAGCCAGCCACCCGTTGGCAGATGGTGCAACGAGCGCTTTGTCGTTGTGTGCCGCCCGCGCGCGTCATCTTCGCGGATATCTTGGGTCGCTGCATTGTCGCCCGTCAGCGCATTGGCGAGCGTGGTTTTTCCGACACCTGATGATCCGGCAAGGGCGACAGTTTGCCCGTTCCCAATCCACGGGGCCAGCACACTTGCGACATCGCCGTGCAGTGCATCAAGTGTGACCACCGATAGATCGCGCCCCAAAGCTCCTGCTTGAACTGTATAGCCATCAGCGTCATCTGTCTGATCGGCTTTGGTCAGGATAATGACCGGCGTAATCTCTGCATCATGTGCAAGCGCAAGATACCGCTCTAGTCGCGCCACGTTAAAATCCGCATTGCAAGATGTAGTGATGAACAGCGTATCAATATTTGCCGCGATCAACTGGCGTTCGCCGTGATGATAGTCAGACCCACGTTGCAACGTGCTTTGGCGGTCCAAACGGCGGATCATGCGAGCCGCATCAGGGTCGCATAGAACCCAATCGCCAACCGCAATTTCACCCGACGACATGCCCGGATCAAGCGTGAGGCTGATCGGGCCAGTTTCGGTGAGAGCCGCTATCTGGGTCCGGTGCACGGCGCTGACGCGTGCTGGCGTCGCGGCCTCGATTTCTTCAATCTCAAGCTGGGATGTATAAAACGCCGACCAGCCTAGGTCTGCGCGTGTCAATTCAGATGTCATCTGTGATGCCCTCGCATGGGGATATGCATTGCCGCTTTACGAGCGGCCCAAAAACGGCGAGCGGAGCGGATCAGAATTAGCGCGCGCCTGCCAAGAGGTGTGTGATTGCAGACATGATCAACCCTCCTGTGGCTGCGCGTGAATAAGGTGAGAGGCTGGACATCGACCCAAGTGGGGCTCGTTGTGGCTGCTTCCTTCCGGACCTGACCAGGTTGGCGAGGCACTCGCCCGCGCCAACCTCTCACCGCTCATATAGGCCGATGTGCGTTGCGGTGCAAGGGATCACATCTGTAGACGAAATTCA
>CAJXTP010000005.1 GCA_913061335.1 uncultured Loktanella sp. | reverse complement strand
CAATTGTGCCGATGTTAACGTGCGGTTTATTACGTTCAAACTTTGCCTTAGCCATTTTGCTAGCACCCTATAATTGTGAGAGGCCACCATGGCCGTTCCAATATCGCGGGCGATGTATGACGGATTACGGCAAAATGCAAGAGGCTTGGTGAATCTCGACCGCCAACGAACGGCAGGGGTATTTGAAAACCAAAGAGGTAACTTAGCCAAATTTATTGTTTTTCGGGAACCCGTATGGAGGCCGTTTGCCGATGCCGCCACGCGCCGCTTTCCATTCAGTCATGTCGGTTTCGGTGCGGGTTTTACCGCCGCCCATCGGCCATGAAAGCCCATCTGCTATCGGGAAGGTCGTGATGTCGGACAGGCCGCCGTCAATTTCCAGCGTGCCTTGGCGCCCGCGTGCAGATTTGTATTTCTGCAAACGCACACCCTTGCCGCGACCCATTTCGGGTAACTCATCAAGTGCGAAGACCAAAAGCTTGGCGTTCTCGGATGCCACAGCAACGTGATCACCGTTGACCCGCTTACAAACTTTAGCCACGCCGTCGCCGACGTTCAGTACCTGTTTGCCCGCACGGGTTTGCGCGATCACATCGTCTTCTGGCACGACAAAGCCGTTACCCGCATCAGACGCCACCAAAAGCCGCATGCCGGATTGATGCACGATGATGTCAACAATTTCGGATTCGTTAGGCAGATCAACCATCAGCCGCAGCGGTTCGCCCATACCCCGCCCACCGGGCAATGTGGAGGCGCCAACAGTGTAGAACCGCCCGTTTGTGCCAAAGACCAAAAGCCTATCGGTGGTTTCTGCGTGGAAAGTAAAGCGTGGCCCATCGCCGTCCTTAAATTTCAGTTCGCGGGTCAGGTCGATGTGGCCCGTCATGGCGCGGACCCAGCCCATTTGGCTGCAAACAACCGTAATCGGTTCGCGGTCGATCATCGCCTCAAGCGGGACTTCCACGACTTCGGCAGC
Source organism: uncultured Loktanella sp. (assembly GCA_913061335.1). Lineage (GTDB taxonomy): Bacteria > Pseudomonadota > Alphaproteobacteria > Rhodobacterales > Rhodobacteraceae > Yoonia. The sequence goes on along the minus strand of CAJXTP010000005.1, from coordinate 28,379 downwards.
CTCGGCAAATTGGGTGCGACGCGCACCGCCAACGCTGTTGCGGCCAAATTGTTTGCGGGTCTCGCGCAACTGTTCGGACACTTTGGCCCACTGAATTTCTTCACCTTCAAGCAGGTCTTCCAACTCGGCGCGCTCTAACATCAGCGCGTCGCGTTCTTTGACCAGCTCGATCTCTTCGAGACGGCGCAGGGACCGCAGGCGCATGTTCAGGATCGCTTCGGCCTGCACTTCGGACAGGGACGTTTCCGAATCGGCACCAGCGATGATTGGCGACTTATAGTCGGCCTCGTCCATCGCGCGCGGATGATCCAGCGACCAATCTTCAATCATCATAGCCCGCTTGGGTTCGTCATCATAGCGGATGATATCGATCACACGGTCGAGGTTGAGGAACGCGACAATAAAGCCTTCGAGGACCTCAAGCCGGTGGTCGATCTTGTCCATCCGGTGCTGGCTACGGCGGATCAGAACGTCGCGGCGGTGATCAAGAAAGGCGCGCAACACTTCTTTGACAGAACAAACCTTGGGCGTCAGGCCGTCGATTAGCACGTTCATGTTCAGGCTAAACCGCGTTTCCAAATCGGAATTACGGAACAGCATACCCATCATCATTTCAGGGTCGACGGTTTTGGAGCGCGGCTCGAGGACGACACGGATATCTTCGGCAGATTCGTCACGTACATCCGCAAGCAGCGGCACCTTTTTGGTCTGAATGACCTCGGCCAGCTTTTCGATCAGCTTGGATTTCTGAACCTGATACGGGATCTCGGTGACGATGATTTGCCACTGACCGCGACCCAGATCTTCGATTTCCCACTTGGCACGCAGACGGAACGAGCCACGCCCTGTGCGGTACGCCTCTGCGATATTTTCACGTGGCTCGACAATAGTGCCTCCGGTTGGAAAATCAGGGCCCGGAATATATTCGAGCAAAGTTTCATCGCGGGCATTGGGCGATTTGATCAAGTGCAAGCAAGCATCAAGCAGTTCATGCAAGTTATGTGGCGGAATGTTCGTCGCCATACCAACCGCGATTCCAGTCGATCCATTGGCCAAAAGGTTCGGAAATGCCGATGGAAACACAACAGGTTCTTCGAGCGTTCCATCATAGTTAGGACGGTAATCAACTGCGTTTTCGGTCAGCCCTTCCATCAGCGCCTCAGCGGCGGCGGTCATGCGGGCTTCGGTATATCGGGCAGCCGCAGGGTTATCGCCGTCGATGTTGCCAAAGTTACCTTGGCCGTGAACCAGCGGATAGCGGACGTTAAAATCTTGGGCCAAGCGGGCCATAGCATCGTAAATCGCGGCGTCACCATGCGGGTGATAGTTGCCCATCACGTCGCCAGAAATTTTTGCGGACTTACGGAAACCACCGTTACTGGCCAGCTTTAGCTCTCGCATGGCATACAAAATTCGGCGGTGAACGGGCTTTAGGCCATCACGCGCATCAGGCAGCGCGCGGTGCATAATCGTCGACAGCGCATAGGTCAGATAGCGGTCACCAATGGCCCGGCGCAATGGCTCGGTCAGTTCCGTCGGTCCGGTTTCTGGGGCTGTCGTTTCTTCGGTCATTGGATTGGTGTATCCGCGCCGCCGTTGCGCGTAAAGATCAGATACGGGGAACCACGCAGAGATTTCCCCTGATCAAAAGTTAGCAACAATCTGTAGAGGTAGTTTGCACGCGAGTTGATTCTCGACCCCGGGGGGAGCGGTAATGAGTAAATTTATAATTGGCACGTTTTTGATGCTGGGCTTTGGATTCTACGTGATGTCCGGCGGATCTGAGTTTGAGCCCGAAATACGCCCGATCACACAAGCTGTCATTGCAACCAAATCGCTGGAGGCCGTTCCGTTTGATGCGCCTATCGTCACCCGCGCTGTCGTTGAAACAGTTCCGTTTGACGCAATCGAGAAAGCCAAAGTTATCCCCGCATCGATTGAAGCCGCGCCGCCTGCTGCAGTAACCCCCGAAACATTCGTTGATCTGCGTCAGGTTTCGGGCAGACGTGTGAACATGCGCTCTGGCCCTAGCACCAATTATGATGTGCTCGATACGCTGACGCGCGGAACCCAAACCGAAGTGATCGAGGTCAACGCCGATGGATGGGCACGCATTCGCGTCACAACCACCAATCAGATCGGTTGGATGTCTTCGCGACTATTGACACCCGGCTAAGGCCTTGCCTCCCTTACATGGTCGCGCCACAACGGCTCCATGACACAAAAAACAATTCTTATCACCGGCTCGTCTTCTGGGATCGGCTATGACGCGGCCATCGGCTTTCGCGCCTTGGGCTTTCGCGTTTTTGCAAGCTGCCGCGCACAAGCCGATTGCGACCGCCTGATTGCCGAAGATTTTGACAGCCCGCTGATCAACTATGCCGACAGCGACAGCATTACATCTGGATTGGCAGAAGTTTTAACGGCCACGGGCGGTACATTGGACGTGCTATATAACAACGGCGCATTTGCCTGTCCGGGCGCAGTCGAGGATTTGCCGCGCGGCGCATTGCGCGCCATTTTCGAGGTCAATGTCTTTGGCTATCAAGAACTAACCAACCTCGTGATCCCCGTAATGCGCGCCCAAGGTCATGGCCGGATCATCCAGTGTTCATCCGTGCTTGGGCTCGTTGGGCTGAAATGGCGGGGCGCATATGTTGCCACAAAATTCGCGCTTGAAGGGCTGACCGACGTGCTGCGGGTTGAAATGGCGGACACACCAATCAAGGTTATCTTGATTGAACCGGGGCCAATAACATCCGACATCCGGCAAAACGCGATCCCGCATTTCGAAAAGTGGATCGACTGGAAAGGATCGGCGCGTGCAGCGGAATATGACGCGTTGCGCGAACGGCTTTATACCGACAGCGGGCCGGATACATTTGAGCTGCCCGCCAGTGCAGTTACCAAAAAACTGATCCACGCAGCGACGGCCAAACGCCCGAGGGCGCGGTATTACGTCACAACACCGACCTATCTTATGGGGCTTTTACGGCGTATTCTGTCGACGCGACTGCTTGACGCAGTCATCTCGCGGGCCTGATCCTTTTCCTTTTGGCGCGTGCCTGCTACATCCGATTGCAAGATATTAGAGGACCATAACCATGGCAGACGATCCGCTTTTCATTCTCGTCGTAATTGCGGTGCTGATCGTGCTGGGCATCCTTGCGTTTGGCATCGGCACATTTGGCAAGGGCGGCGATTTCAACCGCAAGCACGCCAACCGGATCATGCGGTACAGGATCGGTGCACAGGCCGTCGCCGTCGCGTTGATCTTACTTTATGTCTATTTACGCTAAAGGAAACTGACCCATGGTTGTTTTAAACAAGATTTACACGAGAACTGGTGATTCCGGTGAAACCGCATTGGGCAATGGCAGCCGCGTGGCCAAATATGCGTTGCGCGTGACTGCATATGGCACCGTGGACGAAACCAACGCGACGGTTGGCATGGCGCGGCTTCATGCCGCTGGCGACATCGATGGGCAACTAGCGATGATCCAAAACGACCTATTTGATCTGGGCGCTGACCTATGCCGCCCCGATATGGAACTGGACGCCGCATCTGAATACCCACCGCTGCGCATGTCGGACGCGCAGGTGGACCGTTTGGAATCTGAGATCGATGTTATGACCCAAGCTGTAGAACCACTGCGCAGCTTTATCCTGCCCGGTGGCTCAGCATTGGCCGCACATTTGCACCTGTGCCGGACGGTGTCACGTCGCGCCGAACGGTTGTCGGTAGAGTTATCAACCGTTGAAACAGTCAACCCAAGCGCGGTCAAATACCTAAACCGCTTGTCTGACTGGTTTTTCCAAGCGTCCCGAATTGCCAATGATGACGGCAAAAATGACGTGCTTTGGGTGCCGGGTGCGAACCGATAAACTTGATTTTGCATAAACGTGGCGTCCCTGAACCAGTCTGCGTCGATTTTGCACTGTTTTCTGCACGTGCAGCAAGGTAATCACGGCTTAAGAAATAATGCGCTCAGATTCTAACAGGAGAAACCCGCGATGAAGGTCCTCGTACCCGTCAAACGCGTGATCGACTATAACGTGAAGGTTCGTGTCAAAGCGGACGGTTCAGGTGTTGATCTTGCAAACGTCAAAATGTCGATGAACCCGTTCGACGAAATTGCTGTCGAAGAGGCGATCCGCCTGCGTGAAGCTGGCAAAGCCGACGAAGTTATTGCCGTATCCATCGGCGTCAAGCAAGCCCAAGAAACGCTGCGCACTGCCTTGGCAATGGGCGCTGACCGCGCGATTTTGGTTATTGCGACAGACGATGTTCACACTGATATTGAGCCTTTGGCCGTTGCCAAGATTATGGCTGCAATCGTGAAAGAAGAGGCCCCTGGTCTGGTTCTTGCCGGTAAGCAGGCGATTGATAACGACATGAACGCGACGGGTCAGATGTTGTCTGCCCTGCTAGGTTGGTCACAAGCCACATTCGCATCTGTGCTGGACGTGGATGGCGATAGCGCGACAGTCACACGCGAAGTTGACGGCGGTCTTCAGACCATCAAGGTCAAGATGCCAACAATCGTCACAGTTGATTTGCGCCTGAACCAGCCGCGTTATGCATCTTTGCCGAACATCATGAAGGCCAAGAAAAAGCAGATGGATGAAAAGACGCCTGCCGACTACGGCGTCGATGTCACGCCGCGCCTGCAAATTGTCACCACCACAGAGCCGGAAACGCGTAAAGCGGGCATCATTGTTGGCTCCGTTGACGAATTGATCGAGAAACTCAAAGAAGCGGGGGCTGTGTAATGGCTGTTCTTCTCATTGCTGAAGTTGCGGGCGGCGTATTGAACGCTGATGCGACTGGAAAAGCCTTGGCTGCAGTTGCAGGCCTAGGCGACGTCACAGTTCTGTGCGCCTCCGCTGGTTGCGGCGGTGCCGCTGATGATGCGGCCAAACTGGCTGGCGTGTCCAAAGTGCTTTGCGCCGATGACGCGGCGTACGGTAACGATCTGGCCGAGCCTGTGGCCGATCTGATCGTATCGCTTGCGGGTGACTATGATCACATCGCGGCCCCTTCCACTGCGGCGTCCAAAAACATTCTGCCACGTGTGGCAGCGTTGTTGGACGCGATGGTCATTTCCGAAGTGACCGCCGTGATCGACGCCGATACATTCGAGCGTCCGATCTATGCGGGTAACGCGATCCAGACAGTGAAATCAACTGATGCGAAAAAGGTCATGACGATCCGTACCGCTGGTTTTGATGCCGCTGGGGACGGCGGGTCTGCATCCGTCGAGAAAATCGGCGCGGTTGCAAACCCAGGTTTGTCCGAGTGGGTATCTGATGCCGTCGCATCGTCTGATCGTCCAGAACTGACATCTGCGGGTGTGGTTGTGTCCGGTGGTCGTGGTGTTGGGTCAGAAGAAGACTTCAAAATCATCGAAGCCTTGGCTGACAAACTGAACGCTGCTGTCGGCGCATCACGCGCAGCAGTTGATTCGGGTTACGCACCAAACGACTGGCAAGTTGGTCAAACGGGTAAAGTTGTTGCCCCCGATCTTTATGTTGCTGTTGGTATCTCTGGCGCCATTCAGCACCTTGCTGGCATGAAAGATTCCAAGATCATCGTCGCAATCAACAAAGACGAAGAAGCACCAATCTTTCAGGTTGCCGATTTTGGTTTGGTTGCAGACTTGTTCGACGCGGTTCCCGAGCTGACAAGCAAACTGTAAACGTCGCTCAAATTACAATGTAAGGGCCTGCCGCAGAAACGCGGCGGGCCTTTTTCATTACAGCAGCGTTTTGATAAGCGGCATCAGCGCATTGCTTGCCTCCGAATGGCAAGCCACACCAAGCATTTCGGATGCCGCCTTAGCCTGCATTGGCGGAAAATACATGCCCTTTGTGCCTTGTTGTTTGGCGATATCCGACGGTATCGCCTGTACCACATCGCGAACAAGTGGGCGAAGTTCTTCGATCATAGATTTCGTGATGAACAACGGATCAACCTGCAGCGGATTGGGTGTGGCATTCCAAGGATCATCAGATAATTCCGCGCGCGCAAACCACAGTAAAACCGCATTTGGGCCGATTTGAAGCAGCATATTTTTCATCCGGGCAACCCATGCTTCGCGCAATTCGGTTACGACAATATCGAAACGTTCCGGTGAAAGGCCATGCAGCTTTCCAAGCAACGCACGGGTGAATGTGAAATCAGAAAAATCCACCTCGTTATAGATCGCCTGCAGCACAGTCGAGGCACGCAGAAACCGATCATTGCGCCGCGGATGTACCGAATAAAACCGGTTCGACAAGAAATTCGCGCCCATGATTTGAACGACTGTTAGGTCCGATTTGTTACAGGCTGCCATGATCGTCGGATCGTTAACAAAGGCATCAACACCACCATTTACACAGCCAAAGTTGACACAAGGCCGACCGATATCTTTTTCAATCAATGCTGGAAACGGGCGGTCTATGAACTTTCCATATGTTTCAGTGCCGCCAATGAACGCAAAATAGGGGCTATCTAGCCGACGCTTAGGCCCACGGAACATGATCCGCGACATGCCATAGCGACACGGCGCATATGTCAGTCCTGCCCCATCAATTGTTTCGTGCTTCATGGTTTCCACCGATTGCTGCTTCAACTGATAGATTCGCCGAAATCCATTGCGAATTCGCTAAACTTTCATTTTGTTAATATTTTTAACGACTCTCTCGCCTTGAACGGCGACCCGCATGGGGCATATGGTACATCCAACTAAGCAAGGGTTTGTGACATGACAATTGAACGTGTGGGCATCGTGGGCGCAGGGCAAATGGGCAACGGAATTGCACATGTATTTGCCCTTGCCGGATATGAAGTTCTACTGACAGACATCAGCGGTGATGCCCTTATCGCCGCCGTGGCACTGATTGACCGCAACCTTGATCGTCAAGTTGGCAAAGGCTTGATTGAGCCCTTGGAAAAAGCCGAGGCCATGGCGCGGATTGGGACCACCCAAACGCTGACTGACCTTGGACAAACCGATCTGATTATCGAGGCCGCAACCGAACGAGAGACCGTCAAGCAGGCCATCTTTGATGACCTCGTTCCGCATCTGAAACCCGACACTATTTTGACGTCGAATACATCGTCCATTTCGATCACGCGGCTGGCCGCGCGCACCGACCGTCCTGAACGGTTTATGGGGTTTCATTTCATGAACCCCGTCCCGATTATGCAACTTGTTGAGTTGATCCGTGGGATCGCGACAGATGAGCCGACGTTCAAAACCTGCGAAGCGGTTGTTGCCAAGCTTGGAAAGACCAGCACCGCATCTGAGGATTTCCCTGCGTTCATCGTTAACCGCATCCTGATGCCGATGATCAATGAGGCGATCTATACCTTATACGAAGGTGTGGGGTCGGTGCAGTCGATTGATACGTCTCTGAAACTGGGTGCCAATCATCCGATGGGGCCGCTTGAGCTGGCGGATTTCATCGGGTTGGATACATGTCTTGCGATCATGAACGTGCTGCACGACGGATTGGCAGACACGAAATATCGCCCCTGCCCGTTACTGACCAAATATGTAGAAGCAGGCTGGTTGGGTCGTAAAACGCAGCGCGGGTTTTACGATTATCGCGGCGATGTGCCTGTGCCGACGCGCTAGTCGCGCAGTGCCAACGTCCAGTCCCGCAGCCACGCCATGAACGCACGTGGATCACCTGCGCGTGCCTTGACCTCTGCCGGATCAATGGGCACGCCCACAACCGGCTTTTGCGGCTTGTCCATCGCATGCACGATTTCGTGCAGCAGCAAGCCTTGGCGCAGGGTCGCGGAAATTCGGTTTGCGACCTGATAAGCCCGAGAGTTTGATCCAGGGAAAAAACATGGCACCACAGTCGCCCCAGATATGCGGATCATCTTGGCGGTGAACACATTCCATTCCTGCTCGACTGCATCACCGAACATACTGTCAGAGCTGGCGACAATGCCCGATGGAAACAGTGCGACCAAGCCGCCAGATTTGAGATGCTCCATCGCGGCGCGGCGCATCTCGACCATCTTTTTCTGTGCTTCGGGTTCGTGTGGGAACGGCACAGGGATCATATAACTGGCGGCGTCTTCGTCGATACCGGTCAGCAATGACCGCGTCAGGATCCGGTAATCGTCACGTACGCGGCCAATAAGATCAGCAAGGATCATGCCGTCCACCAACCCGTGCGGGTGGTTGGCGACAAAGATCACAGGACCCGATTGGGGAATATGCGCAAGTTGATCAGCAGGCGTCAAAAGGTCGATCCCCATGACATCCAACGTCGCGCGCCAAAAAGCCTGCCCACTAAATGTGCCCTGCTTTTCGAAGCGGCGCACGCGTCGGGCAATGCTGATTTTGCCTGTCAAAAGTTCAATCACGCGAATGATGTTGCGCTTTACCTGGCTATCAAATGTGTTTGAATAGGTCAGGCTACGGCGATCATAAACGCGGGGGATCAGCGTGCCATCGTCGGTCAATAGGTCAATCCCCATGGGAGAAGGGGCTAGTCACCCTCGCCAAACTTATCGGCAACTAGAGCTGCTATAGCGTCCGCCAAGGCTCCTGCATCAGGCCCGCACGTGGTAACATCAATACAGGTTCCGATCGACGCTGCCAACATTAACAAGCCCATGATGCTGTCGCCGTCAGCGTCCATACCATCCTTGGACACGGTTGCTTGCGCGTCAAACTCTTCTACAACAGCAGCGAGTTTCGCAGATGCGCGGGCGTGCAACCCTTTGATATTTTCGATTTTGAGAGTGCGGGTTGTCATATTAGGGTTGCCCAACGCTATGGCTATTTATGTATTTGTGGGCGGCATCCAGCGCCGCAGCGACGGCGTCCGGGACAGGCATATTCCGGGATTTTGCAAGCTTGATCAGCATCGGTAAATTCGCGCCATAGATTATACGCCGATTTTGTGGGCTACAGGCACGAAGTGATAAATTCGACGGTGATCCACCAAACATATCCGTGACAATCACGACCCCAGCGCCAGTATCAACCGCATCGGCCGCGTTGCAAATCTCGTCTTGTTTCAGGGCGCGGTCATCATCGGGAGCAATCGAAATGCTACGCATACCTGACTGTTGGCCCACAACGTGTTCCACTGCAGACAGGTATTCACCCGCCAAGCCACCATGCGCGACGATCACAATTCCGATCAACAGTGCAACCCTTTATTCCCCACGACATGTGCGTCGCGCCGTTCCATTTCTCGGTGCCGTTTAGACACCTGCCAACCGTCCTGCGCAAGGGCCTCGCTCAGTCTTTCGGCCACTGTGACGGAACGGTGTTGCCCGCCGGTACATCCAAACCCGATGGACAAATGCGTTTTGCCTTCTTCCTTGTGGGCGGGCAAAAGCAAATCGGCCAATCCTTTGATTTTCTCAAAGAATGGATCAAAACGCGGGTCGGCAGCAACATATGCAGCAACAGCCGCGTCACGCCCATCAAGTGCCCGCAGGGCCGCATCCCAATGCGGATTGCGCAAGAATCGGCAGTCCATAACGATATCAAGGCCACGTGGCAGGCCGCGTTTGTACGAAAACGAATGAACCGTAACACCTAAGAACCGCCCGTCGGACGGCGCAAACCAATTGTCGACTTCGGCCCGGGTATCGTGAACCGTCAGTCCGGTGCTATCGATTAATACATCCGCACGCGCGCGGATCGGCATCAGCAGTTCCCGCTCTTTTTGGATACCAGCCAAAGGAGGCCCAGCAAGAGCAAGCGGATGACGCCTACGCGTTTCTGAATAACGGCGGACGAGCTCTTCTTCTGACGCGTCCATGTACAGGACCTGTGCAACCACATCGCTGCGCCCGCCAAGACCGTCAATGGCGGCAATCAAGCCGTCGGTGCTAAAATCTCGGTTGCGTACGTCAAGCCCAAGCGCGAGCGGACGGCTCGGCGGTGGTCCATCCAACAGACGCGGCAGCAATGACAGTGGTAGGTTGTCGATGACCTCATATCCAAGGTCTTCCAGCGCATTGATCGCCGTGGATCGCCCAGCACCAGACGGGCCAGTTACCAACACGATACTGGGTCGGCTGTCTGTAGATATATCTGTTGGGTCAGTCACCTGTCGCTTATCCCCGCGCGTAAAAGTTGCAAAATCGCTGGTGCCAAACTGGCCCCGTCGGGGCGATGAAACAAGGGCAAGTCGCATCCCAAATACGTGACGACGCGTCGGACTGGCATGCGGTCAGAGGTCAAAACGTCCAAGTCCACGACCATGACGATTGTAGCGCTGGCTTTTGCCTGTGCTTTTAAGACGCCCAACCCGCGGGCTTCGATCAATCCGGCGATGGTTGCGGGGGCGAATGCAACGATGACGTCACTCTCAGCCACGAGCACTACCTGATCATCAGAGACCAAAGTCGCGCCATATGCCATCAGTTCGAGCGCGATCGTAGATTTTCCAGTGCCGCTTGCACCTGTCAACAGAGCCGCGCGGTCGCCCACTGCCACACAAGTGGCATGCACTGTTTGGGTGATCACCAGTTAAACCGGCAGGCCAACAACAAAACGCGCGCCAAGCGGTTCAGACGTCATATCTGCATCTGACGGACGAATGTTTTCAGCCCAGATAACGCCACCATGGGCCTCAACAATCTGCTTGGAAATCGCCAACCCTAGACCGGAGTTGTTGCCGAATTGGCCTTCAGGGCGTTCTGAATAGAAGCGTTTGAACACCTTCGTCAGGGCTTCGTTTGGAATGCCGGGGCCGGTGTCCTCGACGACGATCAAAACCCGGTTTTTGCGGCGGCGCGCCCAAACGCGGATCGCATCGCCATCTTCGCAGAACGACGTGGCATTGGTGATCAGATTGACGAACACCTGCGCAAGCCGACCTTCTAGTCCCTGCACATTGATCGGCTCATCGGGTAGGTCAGAAATGTAATCGATGCCTTTGGCTTGTGCTTCACGGCCAAGGAATTCATTGAGATTCCCCAGCATTTTCAGAAGATTAAAGGTCTCTTCTTCTTCTTTGACCAGCTCGCTATCAAGCCGTGATGCGTTGGAAATGTCGCTAACCAGACGGTCAAGGCGGCGCACATCGTGCTCGATCACTTCAAGCAATGTCTCGCGTTGATCGTCGCGTTTAGCAACGCGCATGGTTCCCACGGCTGATCGTAAGGATGCCAGTGGGTTTTTAATTTCATGGGCGACGTCAGCGGCAAATTGTTCGTTGCCCTCAATACGTTCGTACAGCGCGGACACCATGCCGCGCAGGGCGCCAGATAGACGGCCAATTTCGTCAGGGCGGGCGCTAAGGTCTGGAATCCGCACGCGGGTCGGCGACATTTTACGGGCGTTTTTGTCACGCCCAATTTCAGCGGCGGCAGCGAGATCGGCCAATGGATTGGCGATCGTCGACGCGAGAATAAGGCTAAGAACAATGCTGATTGTTAAGCCCACCAAAAACAGCCGCAACACTTTTTCACGTTCGCGGCGGACAAGCGCATCAAGCTCTCCAGCGGCACCCTGCACGGACACAACGCCGACAGCGGTGGCACCCTGCATAATCGGGCTTGTCACGAAATAGCGTGTATTCCTGTTTTCTGTGACCGTATGAAAATGTGTGCCGCCGATGATGGCATCACCCACGTGAGCGGCCGCGTCACCAATAATACCTACAGACAATACGTCGGCTTGTCCTTCAGACCCCAAAACCAACGCAACCGCGTTCCATGCAGATGTCAACAAATCGGTGAGAAACGTACCGCCACCGATATCGGTTAAGCCAGTGACGTTCGCGATTTCGCCTCTCATTTCAGACATAGCGATCAAATTGGCTTGTGGGTCATATACGCTAACGACGATGCCACCGTTCAAATTCAATCCAGCAAGCGTTTCTTGCACGTCAATGCCATCACCACTGATCAAATTAACGGGCGCGTTTGCGGGCAACTTGGCCTCGAACACATCCGCGACAAGTTCTGCTTCGGACACCAGCCCAATCGCGCGTTGATAGGCCAGGGTGTCGCGCGACGAATTGATATAAAGCACACCTGCGATAAGCAGCATCATCGCGATTAAATTAAACGTAATGATTTTGCGCGCTATCGGAGACCGGCGCAGAGCGAAAAAACCTCGCCGCCTGCGTCGGTCACCCAGTTCATTTTCGCCAAGAGGCTGTGGCGCGACCCAATCGTCGCCCAGCAGCACATCAGGTGTTCTGGCAGCAGCCCGCACAGACTCCAGATCGTGGATGTCGATTTTGGGGGCCACTGTCATCGCTTATTCTTCGTTGTAACGGTAACCGATACCGTAAAGCGTTTCGATCGCCGCGAATTCCTCATCGGTATTGCGCATCTTTTTACGCAAACGCTTAATGTGGCTATCGATGGTGCGGTCGTCTACGTAAACCTGATCGTCATAGGCGACGTCCATCAGCTGGTCACGCGACTTCACGAAACCGGGCCGCTGAGCCAAAGCCTGCAACAACAAGAATTCGGTGACCGTCAGGGAAACGTCGTTCCCCTTCCATTTCACTGCGTGGCGCAAAGGATCCATGATCAATTCGCCACGTACCATGATCTTTGTTTCTTCGGTTTCCTCGATCGCTTCGCCTGCAAGCGCATCCTGACGGCGCAAAAGCGCGCGGATACGTTCAACGAGCAAACGCTGTGAAAACGGTTTCTTGACGTAATCGTCGGCACCCATTCGCAGGCCCAACACTTCGTCAATTTCGTCATCTTTCGATGTCAAAAAGATCACCGGCATGGATGTTTTCTGGCGCAAACGCTGCAACAGATCCATCCCGTCCATGCGGGGCATTTTGATATCAAGCACAGCCATATCCGGCATCCGCTTGTTAAATCCGTCCAACGCGGACTGACCATCGTTATATGTTTCAACCTCAAAGCCCTCGGCTTCGAGAGTCATCGCGACAGACGTCAGAATATTTCTGTCGTCATCCACCAATGCAATTCTTGACATGGGAGTTTACCCTTACTGCTCAATTATTATTTGCCTGTTTTTTTACCTTTTTCGTCAAATTCAGGCCACGAATCAACCCTCAAGTGCGAATCACACCCAAAGCCCTGCCTTATTTGTCCCGATAAGTGATAAGTAATGACTAAAATGCCTCACATAGCGACTGGGCCTGCGACTGATTGCGCTAACACTCGTTTGATTGCGCTAACGTCTAACAAGCGGGGTTTCAGCTAACAAAAGCATGATGTTATGGGTAGCTATCGGGGCCACACCGTGCCCCCAACTTTCAGGAGCGAACCCATGGACCAAGGTCAGGTCAACCCAAAGATGAAACTTGAAGATCAAGGCATCACCGGGCTGGGTTATGTGTATTACAACCGCTCCGAGGCTAAATTGCACGATGCGGCCATCGCGGCAGGCGAAGGTGTGACAGGCAAAGGTGGAACGTTCCTTGTGACCACGGGCAAGCACACCGGCCGGTCTCCGAAGGACAAATTCGTCGTTCGCACTCCGTCTGTCGAAGACAAAATTTGGTGGGAAAACAACGCGCCGATGGAAGCAGAAAAGTTCGACGTTCTTTACGCCGATATGCTGACACACATGAAGGGCGGCACGTATAACGTCCAAGATTTGTTTGGTGGCGCCGACCCCGAACACCGCCTTGATGTCCGCGTTGTGACGGAATTGGCATGGCACGGCCTGTTCATCCGCCACCTGTTGCGTCGTCCTGAAGCATCGGAGCTGGACACATTCGCTCCCGATTTTACAATCATCAACTGCCCATCGTTTAAGGCTGATCCTGCCAAACACGGTTGCCGGTCTGAAACAGTGATCGCGCTGAACATGGATGCAAAACTGATCTTGATCGGCGGCACAGAATACGCTGGCGAAAACAAGAAATCTGTATTTGGCCTGCTAAACTACTTGCTGCCCGAGAAAGGCATCATGCCGATGCACTGCTCGGCCAACCACGCCCCGGGTAATCCCGTTGATACAGCCGTTTTCTTTGGCCTGTCTGGCACTGGCAAAACAACATTGTCTGCCGATCCAACCCGCGTGTTGATTGGCGACGACGAGCATGGCTGGTCGGATCGCGGTACCTTCAACTTTGAAGGTGGTTGTTACGCCAAGACCATCGGTCTGGACCCAAAGGCGGAACCAGAGATTTACGCGACGTGTTCTATGCCGCACACGGTCATTGAGAACATGGTCTTTGACCCTGAAACGCTTGAGCTGGATTTCAACGACGACAGCCTGACTGCAAATATGCGGTGCGCATACCCGTTAAATTACATCGGCAACGCGTCTGAAACTGCGCTGGGTGGCCACCCGAAAAACATCATTATGCTGACATGTGATGCGTTTGGCGTGTTGCCGCCGATCAGCCGCCTGACTCCCGCGCAAGCGATGTACCATTTTCTATCGGGCTTTACGTCCAAGGTCGCGGGCACCGAACGCGGCGTCACAGAACCAGAGCCTACATTTTCGACCTGTTTTGGCGCACCATTCATGCCGCGCCGCCCAGAAGTATACGGCAATCTGCTGCGCCAGAAAATCGCGTCCCACGGTGCGACTTGCTGGTTGGTCAACACGGGTTGGACTGGTGGCGCATATGGCACTGGTAGCCGGATGCCGATAAAAGCGACACGCGCATTGCTGACTGCTGCGCTTGATGGGTCATTGGTTGAAAACAAGTTCCGCAAAGACCCCAACTTTGGCTTTGAAGTCCCTGTCACATGCGACGGTGTTGATGATCAGTTGTTGAACCCGCGCGACACGTGGGCAGACCAAACCGCCTATGACGCACAGGCATCCAAGCTGGTTTCGATGTTCAGCGACAACTTTGAAAAATACATCCCGTTCATTGATGACGACGTCAAAGCCGCTGCAATCGGCTAAGGCTTCACGCCCACGAAAAGACTGCTAAGGTGCGCCCATGTTCATGTGGCGCGCCTTTTTCTTTGCATTGATCCCAGTGATGGGGTTGGCGCAAGAGCCCGATACGGTCAGCCCGCTGATCGCGTTTCATATGGCAGGCATAATCTGCGCGCCGCCAACCACTGGCACGTCACCTGCGCCGGACACGATTGCAGGATCCACGTATTTATTTGATGTTGAGCCTGATTTTGTATCCACCAAACGGCGGGTGCCTGCGGCGTTGGGCATCGGGTTTGGGGTTAAGGCACAGGCTGCTAATCCGTTAGGTATTGCGAACCTGACGATGACCATAACCCATCCTGAAATGGGCGAGCTTGGCACAACGTCCCAAAGCTTTAGCAGCAACATATCCGGCGCGAACGCGTCGCTGACATTCTACCAATTCGACTTTGACTATGAATTGGTCACGGGGGTTTGGCAGATGGAGGCCGCTAGCGGCGCAGATGTGCTTTATCGCACCACATTCGAAATTTTGCCGCCCGACCAAGTCCCCGAACTCGCAGCGATTTGCGACTTCGCAGAACTGTTATCCTAGCAGGCCGCGCCGGATCAGGTTCAGCCCAGCAACCAGCAATACGATCAATGTCAGCCGCGTAAACGTCGCCTGCGCGATACGGTCCTGATACCGGAACCCGATGCGCATACCGACGACTGCAGGGATGACCAAAATGACCGAAAACGGGATCGTCTCTGCGCGCACAATCCCCGTTTGCATATGCGCGAAAAACAATGCGAGCGCGCCCAAGCCATAGATTACGCCTTGCACGCGGACTTGATCTGCTTTGGGTGTATCGATCGCTGTCAAATAGGCCACGGTCGGCGGCCCCCAAATGCCAGACAGCCCACCAGTGAACCCTGCAAACGCGCCAACGACAGCCTCGAGCAACGGTGTGTCCCCGGACAATTTTGGCTGCCAACCAACGAGCTTCATCACCGCAAACCCCGCAACAGACACCCCGATAAACAGGAACAAGACTGCGGGCGGCAAGACCAACACCAGTTGCGCACTGCCAGTCAAAACCACGCCCGCGACCACAAGGAACAGTCGGAACCGGCACACCGAACCCCACGCAGCAGCAACGCCTTGACGAAACGCCTGCATCCCGTTGCTGACCAATGTCGGAAGAATCAACCCGGCAAGCGCCAGTTCGGGCGACAACACAGTGGACATGCCCGAAATCATGATCATCGGCATACCAAAGCCAACAATGCCTTTGACCAAGCCCGCAAATAGGCCGATCAACAAGGCGGTGACGAATGCCGCCGGGGTCATGAGGGTCAAAATTAAGTCCATGTTACGTCTTTACGCCGCTGCGCTGCCGGATGCATCCAATTTCCACTGCGACACTTTCGTATACAATTTACGTTTTTGACGAATGATTATTGCGCTGCAGGTGCGAAGGCGATATCTCTGCACCTGCACAATGCCGGAGACCCGCAATGCCACATGATGGATTGAATATGACACAAACACCCTGCCTGATCCTGACCGACTTACGCGGCTTAACCGCGCAGGCCTTGCCAATTGTCGACGGCGTGTTGGACGCAGCAAAATCCACCTTGCGCGCGATGGTCACCGAAGATGACCGTATCTCTGGTGCATTGATCGAGGCCAATCAAACAGCGGCACACGGCGTTGCATGGCTGGCGACGTACACGCAAGCGCTGCACCAAATGCAAGGCTGGGCGGATCGATTGATCGCAGATGACAAGTTTGGCGAAGTTGAGCAACTGATCCATCAAATCGCGTTTGCCGAATACTTGCTGCAGATCGCCGGCGGCATCCAAATGAACCAAGGCGAAGTTGTGCGCCTACAAGACATGGGGCTTGGCGCAAATGTGGCCGCCACCCTGAACACCCCTGCGATCACTGCCCTAACCCAAACGGGTAACACCCAAGCCGTCCGCACGCGTCTGGTAGAGCTGATGCAAGAACAAGCCGCCAACATCACAGTCGGCGCATCCGGTCTGGACGATGAACTAGAGATGATCCGCGAACAATTCCGCCGCTTTGCCTTGGAAAAGGTCGAGCCATACGCGCACGACTGGCACCTCAAGGACGAGCTGATCCCGATGGAGATCATCGAAGAGCTCGCCGAAATGGGCGTCTTTGGCCTGACCATCCCAGAAGAATACGGCGGCTTTGGCCTGTCGAAATCATCGATGTGTGTCGTGTCCGAGGAACTCTCGCGCGGATATATCGGCGTCGGGTCGCTCGGAACGCGGTCCGAAATTGCGGCGGAACTGATCATCTGCGGCGGCACAGAAGAACAGAAACAAAAGTGGTTGCCGCGATTGGCCAGCGCCGAGACATTGCCAACAGCTGTGTTTACTGAACCAAACACCGGATCGGACCTTGGGGCATTGCGCACACGCGCAGTGAAATCAGGCGACGATTGGTCAGTGACTGGGAACAAAACGTGGATCACGCACGCGGCCCGCACGCAGGTCATGACGCTTTTGGCGCGAACCGACCCTGACACAACCAACTATCGCGGGCTGTCGATGTTCTTGGCCGAAAAGACACCTGGGACAGACGAAGTTCCATTTCCGACCGAAGGTATGACCGGCGGCGAAATCGAGGTCTTGGGCTATCGCGGCATGAAGGAATACGAATTGGCGTTTGACGGGTTTAAGGTCAAAGGCGAGAACCTGTTAGGCGGCGAGACCGGCAAAGGGTTCAAACAGCTGATGCAGACGTTCGAATCCGCGCGCATCCAGACAGCCGCGCGTGCCATTGGGGTCGCTGCATCGGCGCTGGATGTGGGCATGCAGTATGCGATCGACCGCAAGCAATTTGGCAAAGCGCTGATCGACTTTCCGCGCGTGTCAGGCAAACTTGCGATGATGGCCGTCGAGATCATGATCGCGCGACAACTGACCTATTTCAGCGCGAGCGAAAAAGACAATGGCCGGCGCTGCGATCTAGAGGCGGGCATGGCCAAATTGTTGGGCGCACGTGTGGCATGGGCTTGCGCGGATAACGCCCTGCAAATCCACGGCGGCAACGGCTTTGCGCTTGAATACAAGGTTAGTCGCATTCTGTGTGACGCGCGGATCCTGAACATCTTTGAAGGTGCCGCTGAAATTCAAGCCCAAGTGATCGCACGACGTTTGCTCGACTAAGCTGACGAAACGTCATATCTTGGGCCCATGAAATACCTGATCGCTTTGGCGTTTATCATGACGACTGCCTGCCAGACCGATGAAAGCGTCACTGCGTTCGCCGGTAATGTCACCGTGTTTACGCTGCAATCTATCGATGGGGTGGCCTTTGCAGCGAGGGCTACAATCGACGTGTCGACGGCAGGTAAAATCTCTGGGCACGGACCATGCAACCGTTACTTTACCGAGCAAGCCGCCCCCTATCCGTGGTTTAGCGCAGGCGAAATTGGTAGCACACGCATGGCTTGTCCGGACTTGACCGCAGAGGCGCAGTTTTTTGATGCACTGCGTGCCATGACATTGGTCGAGGTTTTGGGCGGGACGTTGATATTGTCCGACGACAATGGGCGCGAAATGCTGTTTCAGGCGCCCTGACGGGTGATCGCATCAATCAAACGTTGACGGGCGGCGGGCATCGGTTTGTCACCCAGCCCCCGAAGAAGCCGTTTTTCAACGAAGAAGCCTGTTGTCCGCAGCGCGATAAGAATTTGATCATTATCCGCATCGCCTTTGCCAGCCAAAACTGGAGGAAGCGGCAGCAGACGGTCCGCCCAAACGCCTGCCGCGTCACGGCTTACTGCGCGACCCGTTTTCGGGGACACAAATGCAAGATCTTCGTTCACACCGCGCACAGCACAGGCTGAAAGATCCATACCGTAACCCATTTCTTCAAGTAACGCCTGCTCCCAACGCAAATAAGCGAGCGGCCAAACGTCGGACTGGCCCAACAGATCTAGCAATCCAATGGTCCGGTCATACAGCGGGGCATGAGCCTCTCGTTCGGGTAAAACCATCATCAGCAATCCGTTAACCGCATTAAGTCCAGCCAAGGCCAAACGATCACCCATTGCTTGGGCCGCGCGGCTGCGCACTGGCTCAACAGCAAAACTTCCAAGGTGCTGATTTAGACGTGCCTTCCAAGTTACGTTCACTTGGGCACCTGGTTGCAAAACGGGCGCAATTCTACGGCTTGCGCCCCCACGCACAACGCCTGCATGGCGGCCTTGATCCTTGGAAAACACTTCGACAATGACCGACGTTTCGCCAAAAGGGCGAGACGTGAGAACAGTCGCATCGTCGGTCCAACTTAACATGCTTGAACTATCATCGCGTCATACAGGCGGATGCAAGTGCCGAAATGATAGAGCCACAGGCAGAAGTATTTGAGCCAAAGCGAGGGCCAAAGCCGAAACCATGCCTCGCTTTGTTCAAAATACTCATTCTAATCCAGGTTCATCCAATAGGTGACGTCCCTGTTTGTCTTCGACCTCAATCACCCAAAGGTCAGGGTCAAAGCCGCGCTGTTTTGTAACGGACGCATCAACATCGCTTTCTGGACCTTCGTTTAGGACAACCCATTTGCGGTCGCCTGTCATCAGATCAAAGGATCGCTGGTAGCAACTCGCCTGCCCGTCCAGCGTGTTGAGCTTCACCAGAACAGCGCCCGCCGTGGCATCGCCACGGGCCACGACAAACGCAGGAATTTCAACCAGCCTTAGCCGTGTGAGATAGGCAGAGACCCAAAGATCCGCCGTTAGCCTCATACATTGCCGTCTTTGAAGTCCAAGCCCATTTCAGAGTAGCGCTCTTTTTCTTCAAGCCAACCGGGTCGGACCTTGATCTGCAAAAACAGATGCACGCGGCGGTCAAGGAATTCTTCTAGATCGATCCGCGCAGCGGTGCTGACTGCCTTAATCGTCTCGCCCTTGTTCCCAAGCACGATACCTTTGTGTCCGTCGCGCATCACATAAATGATCTGGTCGATCCGGCAAGAACCGTCTTTGCGGTCTTCCCAATTCTCCGTCTCGACCGTCAACTGATACGGCAATTCTTGATGCAACCGCAGTGTCAACTTTTCGCGGGTCGTTTCGGCCGCAATCATCCGCAGCGGCAAGTCAGCGATCTGATCTTCGGGGTACAACCATGGGCCGTCAGGCACCTGATGCCCAAGCCAACCGCGCAACGCGTCGCAGCCGTGGCCGCGTTCTGCAGAAATCATAAATGTCTGCACAAACGGATATGCCTCGTTCATCTCGTCAGCCAGCCCAAGCAGCTTTTCAGATTTAACTTTGTCGATCTTATTGATCGCAAGGGCGACAGGCGAATTACCTGCATGTTCTTTCAGACGTTCAATAATCGCCTTTACGCCTTCGGACATGCCGCGATGTGCTTCGATCATCAAAACGACGACATCCGCATCAGCCGCTCCACCCCAAGCGGCCTTAACCATTGCGCGGTCAAGCCTGCGCTTTGGCTTAAACAGGCCCGGTGTGTCGACAAATACCAACTGGCTGTGGCCTTCCATCGCGACGCCACGAATACGGGCGCGAGTAGTCTGGACCTTGTGGGTGACGATGCTGACTTTCGCGCCGACCATATGGTTCAGCAGCGTGGATTTACCCGCGTTGGGTTCACCAATCAGGGCGACGAAACCGGCTTTGGTCGGCTGGACGGTCATTGTTGTTCTACTTTCTTCAAAAGGGCAGACGCAGCGGCTTGTTCCGCTTGGCGTTTGGACCCGGCGGTTGCCGCCTCGAACGGTCCTGAGGACAGGCGCGCCTCAATCGTAAATATCGGTTGGTGGTCGGGGCCAGAGCGGGCCACTTCAATATATTCTGGTGGGTTTTCGCCGCGGGCTTGAGCCCATTCTTGCAACGCCGTCTTCGGGTCGCGGGCGTCTTCGGCCACGTCAACGATACGGGTACCCCAGAGTCGCAGGACCATCGCACGGGCGGGATCAAAACCACCGTCTTGATAGACGGCTGCGATCACGGCTTCCATGCCATCGGCCAACAACGCCTCTTTGCGGCGGCCACCTGATTTCATCTCGGATCGGCCAAGCTTCAGCACGGCACCAAGATCAATTTCGCGGGCCACATCGGCGCAGGCTTCTTTGCGCACCAGCGCGTTGAAACGCGGCGCAAGCAGCCCTTCGGCAGCGTTCACATCGGCCAAAAGCAACGCCTCGGCCATGACAAGCCCAAGCACGCGGTCGCCAAGAAATTCTTGGCGTTGGTTGTCGTCACGGTGTGGCGATGTCATCGACGAATGCGTCACGGCGCGCACCAAAATTTCGGGCTTGGCAAAATCATGCCCCAACCGCCCTGCAAAGGCTTGAAGGTCTGCCGAGAGCTTCAATTAAGCGCCTTAAAGAAACGATCTGAGCGCCATTTCCAAAATGCCAGCATTGACCGACCCGCAGCAGAGAAAACAACGCGGTCAGCACGACCTACGATATCTTCGCGCGGCACGAAACCAACACCACGGGCCGCTTGGGCCACACGGCTATCAGTGGAGTTGTCACGGTTATCACCCATGAAGAAGAATTCATCTGCAGGAACAGTAAAGACGCCCGTATTGTCCAACGCTCTGTCGCCGACGTTGAGCGTCGAATAGGTCACGCCGTTTGGCAATGTCTCGATCCGACGTTCCTTTTCACAAGCGGCCCCCAAGCCGACTACTCCGTTTGCACAACTCGGCTTATATCCAAAACGCCCTTGGGCCGCGTAGGTTTCAACAAACAGCCCACCATCGGTGACGGGTACTTGCACGTCATTCAAATACAGATTTCCGCTGCGCATTTGCACGCGGTCACCCGGCAAGCCGATCAGGCGCTTAACGAAATCGCGCCCTGTGACAGGGTGGCGGAACACAACGACATCGCCCCGCTCCGGCTCGCTGCCAAACAGACGTTTATCAGCGCCCTTGAACACACCACAAAAGTCGTCAGCGCCAACATCCACACCCAATTGCGGAATGCGAATAGACGGGCAAGATGCATAAGAATAGCCATAGGCCATCTTATTCACGAACAAGAAATCGCCGATCAATAGCGTTTCTTTCATCGATCCTGACGGAATCCAAAATGGCTGGAAAAAGACCGTGCGGAATATGCCTGCGATCATCAACGCATAGACCACGGTTTTCACCGTTTCCTTAACGCCGGCCATCAGGCCACCTGTTTCTTCAGCCATCGAAAATAATCCCTCGTTCGTTCATCAAGGCGATATGCGCCCCCGACCCTGCCCTGTCAACCTATGCGTCAATTGGCACGGCCTCTATCAGCACAAACGCTTGCGCCCATGGATGGTCGTCCGTCAGTGTTACATGGATCACAGCGCGGTGGCCTGCGGGCGTAAGCGCGGCCAATCTGTCCTTGGCCCAACCAGTGACTTCCATCGTTGGCTGACCGCTGCGCATATTGCTAACGGCCATATCTTTCCACGAAATCCCCATCGCAAGTCCGGTGCCCAGCGCCTTTGAACAGGCCTCTTTGGCGGCCCAGCGTTTGGCATATGTGCCTGCCACATCGCGGCGCCGTTCGGCCTTGGCTTGTTCAATGTCGGTGAACACGCGGTTGCGAAACCGGTCGCCAAACCGATCAAGCGTGCCTTGGATACGCTCGATATTCGCAAGGTCTGTACCAATTCCGATAATCATACGTCTAAATCCATCACCATAATGCCGTCACCTCCGCCAATACAGAGTGCACACAACCGCGCGCCCAGTGCCTGATGGGTTGGATCGCTTGCATATCGGTTCAGCGCGCCCAGATCATCAAAGCCGCAAATGAAACCATAGGGGTGATCAGGTGTCTTGCTTTCGACATCACGGTTCGGGCCATGTTGAAAACCTTCAAAACCCACAATATCAAGCGCAGCCAAGCCGTCCATCGCGGCTGCGAGTTCTTCTTCGTCATAGGCTGGCTTCAACCGCAACATCACAACATGCTGGATCATGTCAGCCGCGCCGTCAGAATTTTAAGACCCGCAAGGCCAAATAGCACTGCAAATGTGCCCTCGAACCAGCGGCGCAGGCGCTGATAACCACGCGCGAAAACACCTGTAGAAAATAGAACCGCATAGCCAAAGAATACACAGCACGACACCGACAAAAGCGCCGCGTAGGTTTCAAATACCGCGATTTGCGATGCGCCAACCGGTACAGCAATTGCAAACATCGCACCCCAGCCCAACACCGCCTTTGGATTGGTCAGATGGATCAACAATCCTTTGACATACAAGCGGGGCAATCCGCCCTGACCTGCAGCCACCGCCATCATGGGCTTGTCCGTCAACGCGGATCGCATTGCCTTGAACGCTAGGAATAACAAATAGGCCGCAGCGAAATACCGCATGACTTCCATGACCCACGCATTTGCCGCCATCAACGCGCTTAAGCCCAGCGCGGCAGCCAGCCCCCATGTGGCAGATCCACACACGATACCTGCGGAAACTGTGATCCCAGCTGCGCGGCCACGGTTCATCGACGTGCCAGCAATCGCAAGCGTCGCAGGTCCGGGTGATCCCGCTGCAATCGCCCAAGCCACCATGAATAAGCCAAACTCAAATCCGGTCACGCGCGCGCCTCGTCCATGTGGCGGCGCATCTCAGCTATCGCAGGACCAAGTCCCTGAAAGATCGCCTCTCCGATGATGAAATGCCCGATGTTCAGTTCGGCCACTTGCGGCAGTGCGGCAACGGGGCCAACGCTATCATAGGTCAGCCCGTGACCGACGTGTACTTCAAGACCGCGTTCATGCGCATATGTGGCCATATCCGCGATCTTAGCCAGCTCAACATCGCGGTCGTCCCAGCGGCCCTCTGCCCATGCATCGGCGTAGGCACCAGCGTGCAATTCGATCACGGGTGCACCAATCCGTAGGCACGCATCCACTTGCGCACGGTCAGCGGCGATAAACATCGACACACGGGCACCCATGTCGCGAAACGGAGCAATATAATCCGCAAGCGCATTGTCATTGCCCGCCACATCCAAGCCGCCCTCGGTCGTACGTTCTTCGCGCTTTTCAGGGACGAGGCAGATCGCATGCGGCTTATGACGCAGCGCAATTGCCTGCATTTCGGCAGTCGCGGCCATCTCGAAATTCAGTGGCACAGTCAGCGCAGCCATCAGCCCCTCAATATCGCTGTCAACGATATGGCGGCGATCTTCGCGCAGGTGGGCGGTGATACCATCGGCACCAGCGGCCTCGGCCATGATCGCGGCACGCACTGGATCAGGGTTATCACCGCCACGGGCATTGCGAATGGTTGCCACGTGATCGATGTTGACGCCAAGGCGCAGTTTATCAGCAGTCATCGGAACCTCCGGTTGGGGCAGCATTACGAGCCAAAGCTAGCCCGCTTATGCGCTGTCGTCACCCGCTTGCAGCGACTTTTTATTCAGCTGGCCCAACTTAGCACGCAATATCTTTTTCCGCCGTTTCTGATGGCCACGGATCACAGGTACCGCAATGATGTAGCAAACAGTCGCCGCAATAACGCCCGGAATGACAGAGCCAATCATATAGGGAAAAAATACTTCTTCGTAGAAACCCTGCAAACCATGCCAATCGGCGCGCTCATCAGTAAAGATCGCTTTGACGTTATGCGTGATATCAGTGAACGCGTCGGCGAAGCGACAACCGATCCCACAAAAATCGGCAGGGATATCTTTGCCAAACCCAAAGGTCGCGGCGTTAAACGGGAGGCCCTGCATCCAATAGCCCGTACCAAGCGATGCGATCGCAATCGGAATATAGGTAGGCGGGCAACCAAAGAACGTCGCCATCAATGACGCAAATATGTTGCCGCGCATCAGCTTAGCGATAACCGCTGCAATCAAGAAATGTAGGCCGTAGAACGGCGTGAATGCCGCAAATACACCTGCCCATATCCCGCGCGATATTTTTTCAGGGGTATCGGGCAACCTGCGGACCCGATGCCTAACGTATTCAAACGCACGCACCCATCCGCCACGCGGATAAAGCGAACGGCCGACGATCTCGCCGATTGATCGTCTTTCCCTGCGTTTAAATACCAACCGAATTGTCCTTTGCGTACCTTAGCTGCGCAAGGCGCTAGCGAGGGCGGGGTCTCTGTGCCGCTCAAGCGACGACACGTTACTGTCTGCGGTCAACGCCGTGGTTACACGGTGCAGATGTTCATGGTCGCTCAAATCTACATCAAGCAACAGGCGGAAATAGTCTGGTTTACGGTCAATAAATCGTAGGTCCGAAATATTTGCATTCTGTTCACCGATCAGCGTGCAAATACGGCCCAATACACCGGCGTCATTTGTGATCGTCACGTCAAACGTAACCGTATTGACCGATCTATGTGTGCCCTCTTGCCAATGCAAGTCGACCCAACGATCTGGCTGATCCTCAAAATCGGCCAATGCGTCACAATCGATGGCGTGTACGACAACACCCTGTCCGCGATATGTGATCCCGATAATGCGTTCGCCGGGCACGGGCTGGCAGCAACGGGCGCGTTGATGCCGCTGGTCGGCTTCAAGACCAATAACCGCGCGCTTTGCTTCGATCTCATCGCCATGCTGTTCGGCCAGCTTTGGATAGATCCGGCGGACGATCTCGCGGGCGGTAATCTCGGCTGATCCAAGACGCGCAAGCATTTCTTCGGCATCTTCCAACGCCATTTCTTTTGCAGCTGTTGCAAGCGCCTTATCCGTCGCTTTTTTACCGATCTGTTCGAACGCAACGCGGGCCAATTCACGGCCCAAACGCACAAACCGGCCGCGATCTTGTTCACGTAGGAAACGGCGAATCGCTGTTTTGGCACGGCCAGTCACGGCGATGTCGATCCACGTGGCTTGCGGCGTTTGTCCTTCGGCGGTGACAACTTCGACCGATTGACCGTTCTTTAAGCGAGTCCAAAGCGGCACGCGCAGGCCATCAACCTTGGCCCCAACACAAGCAGACCCGATCCGCGTGTGGATAGCATAAGCAAAATCAATAGGTGTCGCCCCGCGGGGCAACTTAATCACGTCGCCCTTGGGGGTAAAACAGAACACTTGGTCCTGATACATTTCAAGCTTAACCGCCTCGAGGAATTCATCATGGCCGTGGCTGTCATCAAGCCGCTCTGTGATGCCTGCAATCCACGCCACTGGATCAACGGCAAAGCGGTTTTCGACACGTTCACCGTTACGGTATGACCAATGGGCGGCAACGCCAGTTTCGGCAACTTCGTGCATTTCACGGGTGCGGATCTGAACCTCGACCCGCTTGCCGTCGCGGCCCGACACTGTTGTGTGGATCGACCGATATCCGTTCGACTTGGGCTGACTGATATAGCCTTTGAACCGACCGGGCACAGATTTCCAACGCTGATGGATCGCGCCCAGCGCACGGTAGCAATCGGCCTCAGTCGCGGTGACCACCCGAAACCCGTAAATGTCGGACAGCCGGCTGAAACCTTGCTCTTTTTCCTCCATCTTACGCCAGATTGAAAACGGCTTTTTTGCACGGCCCATGACGGTCGCGGTGATATCGGCTTTTTCCAGCTCGACGCGCATATCGGCAGTAATGCGTTCGACCACGTCGCCTGTTTCACGCTGCAACGTGATAAAGCGACGGATGATGGAATTGCGGCCCTCAGGGTTCAAGACGCGGAACGCCAGATCCTCTAGCTCTTCGCGCATCCACTGCATACCCATACGGCCAGCAAGCGGGGCGTAGATATCCATCGTCTCGCGGGCCTTTTGGAGCTGCTTATCTGGGCGCATGGATTTGATCGTGCGCATGTTGTGCAAACGGTCAGCAAGTTTAACAAGCGTCACGCGCAGATCACGGCTGGTTGCCATGAACAGTTTGCGGAAGTTTTCGGCCTGCTTGGTCTCGGTGCTGGTAAGCTGCAAGTTGGTCAGCTTGGTCACACCATCAACCAGCTCGGCAATCTCAGCGCCAAAACGTTCGGACACTTCGGCATATGTCGCCTTCGTATCTTCGATAGTGTCGTGCAGCAGCGCGGTCACAAGGGTCGCGTCATCCATTTGCTGTTCAGCAAGGATGGTCGTGACAGCAACGGGATGGGTATAATACGGCTCGCCAGAATGACGGAACTGCCCGTCGTGCATGTCTTGGCCATAAGCAAAGGCATCACGCAGCAGTGGTTCATTCAAACGGGGGTTATAAGCGCGGACCAGAGCGATCAGATCATCTACTGTCGTCGTCATCTGGTCCGCGCCTATGTTTAGTAGCGATTAACGCTGGCCTTGGGCGTCCATCAGGGCGCGCAACAATTTTTCTTCAGACATGTCGTCTTCGACAGGCTTGTCAGTTTCAGCGCCCATCAACAGGGACATGCTGTCTTCTTCAGGCTCATCAACTTCGATTTGAGTCTGGTTTGCTTCGATCTGACGCTCGCGCAGATCATCGGCACGCTGGGTCTCATCCGCGATTTCACGCAGGGACACGACAGGGTTTTTGTCGTTGTCACGGGACACGGTGACTGGGGAACCAGCCGATATTTCACGGGCACGGTGGGCTGCAAGCATCACAAGTTCAAAACGGTTCGGAACCTTATCGACGCAGTCTTCTACGGTAACGCGGGCCATTGGCGTTCTCCAATCAATCGGACGGGGGTCATTATTAAAGGCGTCAGATAGCGCCGATAGCCAAGAATGACAAGGGGCCAGACTGACAAGGAGGCGCATCACAGACGAACAACGCTGCGCACCTCATCGGCGGGGCGGGCATCGCGCATTTGAACCACGGATCGGCCCAACACCGGATGCACCCAATCGGGCGCCACATCTGCAAGCGGGACCAACACGAATGACCGATCTTGCGCACGCGGATGCGGCAAAATCAACTGATCAGGCGCAGTTTTCGCCTGCAAATCGGGCGCAAGGCCGTGCCAATGGGTGAAAGTCGGCAGATCAGGGCAGACCTGATTGCCCAGCGCGATCAGGTCCAAATCAAGCGTGCGCTGACCCCAACGTAGGGTCCGTGTGCGGGCGGCTTCGGCCTCGATCTGATGCAATATGGCAAGCACATCTTGCGCATCCAAACCCGTTGGGATGCGAATCGCTGCATTCACAAAATCAGGGCCCGCGCCCACTGGAAACGCAGGCGTTCGGTAAAGCGGGCTTTGCACTGCATCCGCACCCAACCGACCCGCGACTTCGAATATGGCTTTTAGGACAGTTCCCGTAGGGTCACCCCACGGCGAAGATGCGTTACTTCCAAGGGCAATAAGCGCAAATTTGCCCGAATTATATACAGTGTGGGCTTGCGGCATGGTATATTTCCCGTAGAGTCGGCTTTGTCCTGCACTTTTTACACCACTCACACGCTTACCGCCACAGCAGGACACCTACCCGAAAGGACATTTTATGTTTTATCGTGACGAGCGGCTTGCGCTCTTCATTGATGGATCAAACCTATACGCTGCGGCCAAGGCACTTGGGTTCGACATCGACTATAAGTTACTACGGGCAGAATTTATGCGCCGCGGCAAAATGCTGCGCGCGTTCTACTATACCTGTCTCTTATACACATCTCCGAGCCCACGAGACCTCTCTACATCT